>CAYYCF010000166.1:0-5695 GCA_964470235.1 uncultured Anaerolineales bacterium
AAAGAAAAACTCAAGACCAAATGGGCCGCGCTCGAATCCATTGTTGGCACAGACGAACGCGTAGACTTGATTGCGCGCGATCTGTTGAAGCATTTCGATCTGCGTTTGGAAGTCATGGAAGGCAAAGCCATGATCGTGTGTATGTCCCGCCGCATCTGTGTGGACTTATACGACGCCATTATCAAACTACGCCCCGAATGGCATTCAGATGATGATAAGCAAGGCGTTATCAAGGTTGTAATGACGGGAAGTGCTTCTGATACCGAGTGGCAAAACCATATCCGTACCAAAGACCGCCGCGAAAAACTTGCCAATCGTTTTAAAGACCCGAAGGACCCGTTCAAAGTTGCCATTGTCCGCGATATGTGGCTCACGGGCTTCGATGTTCCCTCTTTGCATACGATGTACATTGACAAACCCATGCAAGGGCACGGACTCATGCAAGCGATTGCGCGCGTCAACCGCGTGTATGGCGATAAGCCAGGCGGATTAATAGTAGATTATCTTGGTCTGGCCTATCACCTGCAACAGGCGTTAGCCGTCTATACCGAAAGCGGCGGCAAAGGTCACACCGCTATCAATCAAGAAGAAGCCGTTGCGCTCACCTTGCGCGAATACGAAGTCTGCCGCGATATGTTCCACGGTTTTGACTATTCCAAATGGAAAAACGGTAAGGGTGATGAGCAACTCAGTTTAATGAACTGGGCGCAAGATCATATTCTCGGATTGGAAAATGGCAAACCACGTTATCTGCAAACCGTGACGCGCCTCTCGCAAGCTTTTGCTCTGGCTGTGCCGAACGAAAGAGTTTTGGCAATCCGTGATGATGTTGGCTTCTTCCAGGCCGTGCGCGCCCGTGTCATCAAATCATCGCCAGAACACGAACTTCAGGCAGAAGATGTTGAGCAGGCAATCCGTCAAATCATCTCGCGCGCCGTCGCTTCTGATGAAGTCATTGATATTTTCAAAGCGGCGGGCCTAAAGAAACCGGATATATCCATTCTCTCCGACGAATTTTTGGCTGACATGAAAAACATGCCACAGCGCAACGTGGCGATTGAGTTGTTGCGAAAATTGCTTAATGACGAAATCAAATTGCGCTCACGCAAGAACGTTGTCCAATCGCGCTCGTTTGCCGAAATGCTGGAACGAACCATTCGCTCTTATCAAAACCGCGCCATTGAAGTCGCCGAAGTCATTGCCGAGTTGGTCGAGCTTGCCAAAGAGATGCGCGAAGCCAATAAGCGCGGTGAAATACTAAAGCTTTCAGAAGATGAACTCGCTTTTTATGATGCGCTCGAAGTGAATGATAGCGCCGTCAAAGTGCTTGGGGATGACACACTCAAAGACATAGCGCGTGAACTTGTGCGAACCGTGCACGAAAATGCCACGATTGATTGGACGGTTAAAGAAAACGTCCGCGCCAAACTGCGCGTGATGGTCAGGCGCATTTTACGCAGATACGGCTATCCACCCGACAAGCAGGACAAAGCTACACAGACTGTGTTAGAGCAAGCCGAAGTGATTGCAAAAGATTGGGTTGGGTGAGTTAAGTGGCCTTCTCTCTTGACGAAACCGCCCGCGTCGCTTGCTGTGTCCGGCGGCGCGTGCTGGAGCACACGATCAAAAACAACGGCGGGTATCTCAGCCAGGCGTGCTCGTCGGCGGAGATACTCGCCACGCTGTATACGCAGGTGATGGCGCTGGCCCCGAGCGCCGGGCCGGCAGCGCCGCGCCCGTTCCCCGGCGTGCCTGGGCCGCACAACCCAGGCTCGTTCAACGGTGGAGAGTCTCTCGCCGCACCGGGTGCTGGCGGCCGGAGTCCGCGACGAGCGACCGACGACGGAAAGCGCCGCGCAAGCGGAGTCGGCGATCAGTTTCGCTCAAATGATCATCGAGAACTTGAAGAAAGCCGGCGTGCAGAACACGGTGAAGAACGAACGGCTGAAGTTTGATCGGCTGGAGTCTTACGCCGGAACGTGGGTACAGGCGGCGGGTGAGTACAGCGAAAGCGGCAAGAGCAGACGCGCCGCCGTGTCCATCGGCCCCGAATACGGCACGGTGGGACCGGAGCAAGTGAAAGAAGCGGCCAAAGAGGCCGTGCAGGGAGTCGGATTCGATCTGCTCATCGTCTGCGGCTTTGCCTTCGACCCGCACGTTCCGGAGGAAGCCAAACGCTACGGCAAACTCGCCGTCATCACCGCCCGCATGAATCCTGATCTGGCGATGGGCGACGAACTGCTGAAGAAAACCGGCGCGGGCAATTTGTTCATGGTCTTCGGCGAGCCGGATGTGGACGTAAAGAAGCAGAAGGACGGAAAGATCGTCGTCGCGGTCAAAGGGGTGGACGTGTACGACCCGACGACCGGGCAAGTGCGAAGCAGCGCCACCGACGACATTGCCTGCTGGTTCCTCGACACAAACTACAACGGCGAGAGCTTCTTCGTGCGCCACGCCTACTTCACCGGCGCCGACGAGCCATACGAAAGACTCAAACGCGCCCTCCGCGCCGAAATAGACGAAGCGGCGTGGTCAGCCCTGTACACTACGAAGAGCATGCCCTTCGACGCGCCCAAGACCGGCAAGATCGCGGTGAAGGTGATCAATCACTATGGGGACGAGGTGATGAAGGTGTTTAAGGTGTAAGATTTATTGGTTGTAATATAATTGTCAGGAGTTTCGCCATGACCCTCACCCTACATATCACGCCCGACCTCGAGCACGAACTCCAGCGCCGCGCCGCGCAAGCCGGGCTGGCGCCCAGCGCCTATGCCGAGCGGCTATTGCAAAACGGCCTGCGCGCCCTAGCTGGCCCCGAAGCCGAATTGCTACAGCGCATCAATCAAAGTTTGACACCCGAAGCATGGCAGCGCTACGAAGTCCTGTTGGCGCGCCGCCAGGCCGAAACGCTTACGCCTGCCGAACAGGGCGAACTCATCGCGCTCTCCGACCAACTCGAAGCCCTCAACGCGCAGCGCCTCGAAGCGCTCACCGAAATGGCGCAACTGCGCGGCGTGCCTGTCCCCGCGCTCATGGCGCAACTCGGCCTGACCCCGCGCGCCCATGCCTGAAGCGCGCCTCACGACCTCGGGCCGCGCCGCTGTCATCGAACGCGCTCAGGGCTGTTGCGAATACTGCCGTGCCCAAGAACGATACTCGCCCGATTCATTTTCAGTCGAGCACGTCCTCCCCCTCTCCAAAAACGGCGCTACCGCTTCCGATAATCTGGCCTTTGCCTGTCAGGGGTGCAACAACCGTAAATACACGGCCACCGACGCGCTCGACCCTGTCACACATCAGCGTGTCGCGCTCTACCATCCGCGCCAACACACTTGGGCAGAGCATTTCGCCTGGAGCGAAGACTGCACCCTCATCCTCGGCCTCACGCCTACCGGACGCGCCACCGTGGAAAAACTGCAACTTAACCGCGCCGGGCTGGTCAACCTACGCCGAATTTTGTTTGCCCTCGGAGAACATCCACCCGAATTTTAGGGAGCGTTAGGCATCGGCGGCCTTACGGCGACGCCGCTGCAGGCGCGCCGTTCAAGTTGCCCTCTCGCGTCGTCTCCGTGGTGAGAACCGAGCGAATGCGCAGTTCAAGTTTCTGGCCGGCCGGTGATGGCAGTTGCGATTCCAAACCTGCCACTTCTTGCGGAGTGAAGACAGACGGCGTTCGCACCACGGCGGTGACTAGGATTGTGTCGCTCGAACGCTCAAACCGCCATTCGGCCAGATATGCGCCTGGATGGTTATCCAGCCCTTGAGTTAACCGACTGCGAACTTCGGCTTCATACAGTTGCCGTGACAGCGATTGCGCGAAGTTCAAACCCAGCACGATGGCCAGAATGGCGAGCAGGCCGAGACTGCCGGCATTTCGCCAGAGCAAGGCTCTCCCGTCTTGAGGGCGGCGCGTGATTTGGTGAAAGCCGCGCAGCCACAGCACCAGCGAAGAACTAAACTGGATCGCGACGAAATTTGCGAAGAAAAGCAGAAAGGCGCCAAACGCCAATTGCGTTTCGCCGCGAGCCAATAGAATCGCGCTTGCACATAGCGGCGGCACAAGCGCCGTCGCAATCGCCACCCCCACAAGCCCCGCGTTGAGACGGGGTGAGACCATAACGTAGGCCCCGGCGGCTCCGCCCGCTAACGCAATAATTAAATCCAGAATGTTGGGCGAGGTGCGCGCTATGATTTCTTTGCCCAGCGGGATGTCGCGGTGAATGGCGCCGATCACAAAGGCCGTCGCCACCACGATGATGACCCCGGCTACTTCTGCCAAAAAAGCCTTGCGAAGCAAAAGACTATCGCCGTCAACTAGAGCGAGAGCAATACCTGTGATCGGGCCGAGCAGCATGGCAATGACCATCGCGCCGATGACAACCGCCGTGCTGTCGGCCAACAAGCCGTAGCAAGCCACAATGGTGGCGAGTATGTTCATCACCATGTAGGCTGCGCTCAAGGAAGCATTGTCGTGTATCTGTTGGCGCACCAGTTCTTGAGGGGTTGATTGAGTTGTAACCATTTTGATTCCTCTTAGCGGGTGGTTTTGCTATGTTTGCGGGCGCGCCTTCTGTATGATGGACGGATCGCAAAGCGTCGTCGGGTCAAGTTCGGGCAGGTCCGGGTTGCCGGATCGCATCAATGTATAAACACTTCGCAGTATTTCTCCCACGCTGTCCGCGCCGCCGTCGGCGGAGAACAGGCGGAGGTTGTCGGCCAGGCTGAGGAAGCGGAAGGCATGCGCCTCAGCGGCCAAGTCGGCAACCGGCCGCCCCCGATAATCCGCCAGCAGAGTCCGGCATCGCGCCGGGTCGGCTTCGTACGCAGCGCACATCGAATCCCAAGCCTGCACCAGACGACGGTAAGTATCGGACTGAGAGTCCAGCGCCGCGCGCCGGACGATGATCACGTTCAGAATCAAATTGGGATTGTCTCCAACCGTTACAGGCCATTGGCTGTAAGCATAGATCAGGCGCACGTCTTCGCCGCCGGCGGCCAGAGTCAGCGCCACGTCTGGCGTGGAAAGAAGAATGTCGGTTGCGCCCTTGCGAAACGCCTCGATCCTGTCGGCGGAGTCAGCCAGGTGGACCAATTTAGATTTCAGCCCGTGCGCCGTATCCAGTCCGAGTTGGCGTATCAAGACAAAACCCAGCTCGTCGAAGCGGTAAGAGGGCAGCAGCGTGAGCGGCTTTGGCGCGAGGCGCAGGAAGAGAAGACCTGTGAGCAATAGGCCGATGGCAATCACGGCGATAAACGGCAGGTATTTCAGAAGCCTTTCTGCGCCTCCGCGAGTTGACCCGGCAGTGGGCGCGCTCGTCGGGGCAGGCGTGGATGAAGCCGCACTCGGGTTAGGTGTCGGTGTTGCGCCGGAAGGGATGTTCGAGGCCTTTGTCGGCGAAGGTATCGGCGTTCCGGTGAGCGCGATCCCTGGCGCGGCGCCGGGGCTCGGCGTGAGCGTTGGCGTGTCGCTCGGCGTGGGTGTCGTGCTCGTAGTGAGCGTCGGAGTTTTGTTCGGAGTGCGCGTTGGAGTTTTACTCCGGGTGAATGTCAGCGTTTGACCCGGTGTAGACGTGAGTGTTTTACCCGGCGTGAATGTCGGTGTCTTACTTGGCGTGAGCGCTGGAGTTTTGCTCGGCGTAAATGCCAGCGTTTTGCCGGGTGCAGGTGTTCGAGTTTTGCTCGGCGCGAGTGTCGG
>CAYYCF010000167.1:0-5693 GCA_964470235.1 uncultured Anaerolineales bacterium
ACGTCGTCGTCAAAAAACTCGTCACCCATTCGGATGATCGCGGTTACTTCCGCGAGATATTGCGCGAAGACGACAAACTTCTGCGCCACTTCGGGCAAACGGCCTTCACCAAAACGTACCCCGGCGTGATCAAAGCCTTCCACTGGCACAAGGATCAAGATGATATTTGGTACGTTGCTAGCGGCATGGCCCGCATCGTACTGTACGACCGCCGCCCCGACTCGCCTACGCGCGGCGTCACCCAAGTGATTTACGCCGGTGAAGACAACGCGGTCACGGTGTTCATCCCCACCGGAGTGGCGCACGGCTATCAAGTGATCGGCAACCAGCCGATCACCCTTTTCTACCACGTCACCAAAGCCTACGATCCCAAGAACCCGGACGAAGAACGAATCCCATTTGACGATCCGGAGATCGGCTTCGACTGGGCGATAAAAAACCGCTGATGGCAGATGGCTGATAGCAGATAGTTGACGGCAAACGGTTGAGAGTTATCGCATACCATCAGCTATCAGCCATTCGCTATCAGCCATCAGCTATCTGCTATCCGCGCCATGCCAGAGTTCTTCAACGTCCTCCCGCCCGCGCCGGCGCTCGCGGAACTTTTCAAGCACCTCCCCGATAGCCCTGCGCCTGAGAAGATTGCCACAACCGATGCGCTGGATCGGGTGACTGCCGCGCCGGTTCTTTCCCCCTCCTCTCTGCCCGCATTCCCGCGCTCCACGATGGACGGCTACGCCGTGCGCGCGCAAAACACGTTTGGCGCCTCGGCCGCTCTGCCCGCGTATCTGGCCGTGATTGGCGAAGTGCCGATGGGCCGCCCGCCGCTGTTGAAAGTTGAAAGCGGTCAGGCGGCGCTGGTGCATACCGGCGGCATGATCCCCGGCGGCGCGGACGCGGTGGTGATCGTCGAACACACACAGACCACCCGCGAAAATGAAATTGAGGTGAACAAAGCGGCGGCGGTGGGCGAAAACACTCTGCGCGTGGGCGAAGACGTGAGCGCAGGCGATAGTGTGATTGAATCCGGAGTCCGACTGCGCCCGCAGGATTTGGGCGCGCTGATGGCGCTGGGCGTGATGGAAGTGATCGCGGCCCGCCGACCGCGATTCGCCCTCCTCGCCACCGGCGACGAGATCGTGCCGCCGGACTCTGATCCCGCGCCCGGCCAGATTCGCGACATCAACTCGTATTCCGTGAGCGGCGTGATTCAACGGGCGGGCGGCCTCCCCGTTCGTTACGGCATCGCTCCGGATAATTTTGAAAAACTGCTTGAGGTTTCGACGACGGCCTTGAAAGAAAGCGACGGTTTGATTCTTTCGGCGGGGAGTTCGGTGAGCGTGCGCGATATGACGGGCGATGTGATCAATCGTTTGGGGAAACCCGGCGTGCTGATTCACGGCGTGGCCGTCAAACCTGGCAAGCCGACTCTGCTCGCGGCCTGCGGAGGCAAACCCGTCTTTGGCCTGCCAGGCAACCCGGTGAGCGCGCTGGTCATCGCCTCGTTGTTCGTCAAGCCGACGATTGAGCGCCTGTTAGGCTTGCGCGCCGGGCCGCATCGAGTCCTGCGCGCTAAATTGACGCGCAACATCGCCTCGGAAGCCGGGCGTGAAGATTACGTTCCGGCCAAATTGGTCGAGCGCGGCGGCGAACTTTTCGCCGAGCCGATCTTCGGCAAGTCCAACTTAATCTTCACCCTCGTCCGCGCCGACGGCCTCATTCACATTCCACTCAACGCCAACGGCGTGAGTGAAGGGGAAGTGGTTGAGGTAACGCTGTTTTGACGACGACGCACTCCGCAAGGCAGCCGGAAGCATGTTCGCCCCCGACAAGCGGCGAAAGTATGATCGTCTGCTGGAGAAGAACAGCGCAGGCACAATTGCCGCCGTTGAGCGCGAGCAGTTGCGGGAATTGCGGTCGGAAAGTGAGCGGCTGATGCTGCGCAAGGCCCACGCATACGCATTGTTGAAGTGGCGTGGGCATGCACTTCCGCCGTTGGACAAACTCCCCCGCCCCCGATGAACCCGGCGAAAGTCTCGGCGAGTCTCCGCCGCCGTATTGTCGCGCAAGCGGGATTCCGGTGCGGCTATTGTCACACCTCGGAAAGACTCACCGGCATCCAGTTCACGCTCGACCACATCATTCCCGTTGCCGCCGGAGGGCCATCGAAGGAAGAAAACCTATGGCTGGCATGCCGCCAGCCCGGCGTCATTTCAACTTTGCTAACAACTTTCTCCCCCGGCTCTGCATCGCCGGGCTTCCGGTCTGAGTCAGTTTTTCCAACAGCTTGACGATTGAAGGTCGCAGAACGGCGTCTTGTTCCGCAATATCGGCCAGTGCCTGCATAGAAAACGTCTTGACGATCTTGCTTTCGTCTTTCAAGTAATCCAAGAGAATGCCCACAACAACTCGGCGCTCTTTTCGCGTGAGCGTGAGCCGCGAAAACATCAGCGCGACGTGCCAGCGCACTTCCTGCTGTTCCACTTTCGCTACTTGCCGGATGAGTTTGGATTTGTATGAGCGCAGGTATTCGGGGTGTGCGAGGGTTATCTTTTCAACCGCATCCGCCGCGCGCATGCGTATGAGCGGATCGTCGGCGAGCATTCCGTCAAACAACGCGCCGAACAGGTCGGGGTTGGCCAAAACCTTCGCAACGACTCGATTCGATTCCCCGATGGAGCGACGGTCTTTGCCGGTAAGCTTGAGGAGGAGGGGGTGCATTGTTTCACCTCACCAACGCCCTGAACGCCTCGACGGCCTTCGTCACCGAGGGCAGAAGCAACTGCGGGAAGAGTCCGAGGGCGACGATGAGCAGGACGCCCAAGGCCAGGTAAGCAATGGCCGCTTGATCTTCCAGCGGCCATTCAGTGTCGGCCTCGGCCGGATGGCGCACCAGCGCGGCGATTCCGCGCGCATAGGCTAACACCACGCTGCCGCTCGCCAACAGCAGCACAAACGCCAATCCAATGTCCTCGGCGGCGAGCAAACGGTAGAGCGCCCACCGCCCGGCGAATCCGGCTGTGAGCGGAAAACCTGCCAGCGAGAGTCCGCCGAGGACGACGGCGGCGGCGGCAAAGGGCATGTTCCACGCTTTGCCCGCGAGTTCGTCAAAGTCCGCGCCGCCGCGCCCTTTGATCCAGCCGAGTCCCAGGCCCCACACGGCCAGCCCAACGCTTCGCAACGCCACAATGGCAATGGCCGCGCGCAAACCATCCGCCGTGCCAAGACCCACGGCGAGCAATGCCGCGCCGAGATCGACCATCACCGCGTAACCCATCAACCGTCCGAACTGCCGCTGGGCAAAGGCAAACACCCCGCCCACAATGACCAGCGCCGCGCCGCCGATCCTCAAGGCCGCGAACTCCGCCGGATTATTCCGCAGCCAGTCGTATTGATTGAGGAACTTGAGCATGAAGAACATCACCGCCGCCTGCACCACCGTGAACACAAACGCCGAGGCATACGGCGACGACTCTTCGGCCACCGTGGGAATCCACGAATGGAAGGGAACGATGGCCAGCAAGATCATCAGCCCGATGTTGAGCAGAACCGTCGCCCGTCCGAGCAGGGTTGGGTCGTCGGGGCTGGTAGCCGCGCCTTCGAGTTGAAAACCGGCCAGCAAAATGAACGGCACGGCGATGGTGACGAACACCAGCAATCTCAGCGCGCCGCGTGTCACCGGATGATCGTCGTCGGCCAAGATCAGCGCCGCAGAAGCGGCGATCATTTCGAGAAAGAGGGCGGCGAACAAAAACGGCTGCACGAAAATGGTGGCGGCCAGGAGCGAGAGGATGAGGAGCCCCACCGGCAAAAACGCGCGCGGGATTCTTCCGGCGCCGGCTCCGGCGAAGAAAAACATCGAAGCCAGGTAAATGAAGGCCAGCGCGGGCCGGTCGTCCGGCGCGAAAGTGAATGAGCGCCCCAGCACGACCCAGGCCGCTTTGAATTCGACATCGCGCCCGGCAAACACGGCGATTTGATCGAGCGGGATTTGCAAGGCCAGCAGGCCCAGCACCGCCGCCGTGAGCGCGGCCAAGATCGCTTGCGCCCACACCCAGCGACGCAGAAGATACACGACGCCGGCCATCACCGTGGGCGCGGCCAGCAATAAAAGTGGGACGATCATTTGGCCGCGCTCCGATCCGGCAGGGCGCGAATCACGGCCAGGTAGCAGGCGCCTAGCGCGACGGCAAAATCCATCACCGCCAACAGCGCAATGACCGCCAGCGCCGGTTCGACGGCGGCGTAATACATTTCAAAGCCGGTGATCATCGTGATCAGAAACATGCCGGCCTTCAACGGCTCTTCGGTGAGACCGAGCCCGAGCAGGCCCAACCCCACCAGCCCGAACGCGGTCACGGTCACGTCGGACGGCACGGCCGTCAGCGCGAAATCCGGCGCGGTGGAGAGTTGCCAACTGACGACGACGACCATCAGCGCGGCAATGATACGGAACGGGAGGCCGGTGGGGATGGCGAAACGGGGCGCGGGGCTTCCCCCCCCCGCTCCCCCCCCGCTGAGAGCGGGGGGGGATGGAGGGGGGGCGGCGGGAGTCGGCGCGCGATCAACTCCCTGGGTCTGCCGCGCCGTAACAAATAGTTGCACGCAGATCAACAACCCGACCATCAGCTTCACGCCGGCCACTTGCGGCGGCAGGACGCGCGAATAGAGCAACCCGGCGAACACGACTTCGCACGCCAGCGCAAAAATTGACGTGCGCCAGTCCACGACGACGACGATGACGGCGGCGGCGGCCAATGCGCCGGCCATGGACGGCGTGGAGGCCAGAAAAGAAAGTTGAGAAAGCAGTTCGGCAAATGTTGGCATGAAAAATCCGTTCAATCCGTTTCATCCGTTGACGAGAATCATTTTCCTCTAAACAACAACCACACCAGCATCGCGGCGACAATCGTCCACAGCACGCCGCCTTCACCCTCGACGATAACCGCCGCGGTGCGCAGCGTGCGCCCGATGAAGCGATAGACTTCCCAGAACACAACGTACAACCAGTCCAGCCGGGCCACCGAGGTAGCCGCATTCCAAACGGAGGCGGCGCGCGCACGCACGCGATCTTCGAATTGCCACAAACCAAATCCGCCCAAGACCGTAACGGCCACCGCGCTCACCGGCAGAACGGCGTCGAGCGAAAACAGAGTCGGCGCGGGCAGGCCGCCCAGCGTCCCGGCAAAGGCCGCGCCCAATCCGGCGATGATGGCGAGGGCCAGCGGCAGTGTCAATCCGAAAAGGTACGACAAGCCGATCACGGGTTCGCCTTTCGGCAGAGCATCGCCTGGCCAAAAGGCCAATCGAATGGTTGACGCGGACACGAGTAATTGCCCGACGATGCACACCGCCAGCAAGGCCCACGCGCCCGATGCCGCCAGGCCGGTATACAAGGCCGACAGGGCGACGTAGCCGACCGTGAGCGGCAGGCCGGCCAACGTGAGCGCGCCCAGCAGCGAGGCCGCCACCCAACCGCGATCGGTCTCGTTGTAGCCGTTGTGCAGAAATATCACCGCGCCGCCGAGGACGAGCGCCAGGCCGAAGCCGAGCACGCCGGCCGCCGCCGACGCGCCGCCCCACAACGCGGCCAACACGGCCAGGCTTGAATGTGCCAGCACTGCGAAACTGATGCCCTGCCGCGGATCGGCGGCGTCCCACCACAAGGCCGCGCCCACCAGCAGGCCAACTGC
>CAYYCF010000168.1:0-4342 GCA_964470235.1 uncultured Anaerolineales bacterium
CAACGCTTCAATTTCGGCCAGAGTCAAATCATCTTTGCTTCCAATACCAAGATAGGGATATACAAATTTGCCGTCGCTAATCAAGGCCGGCGCAATTCGCTTGATGGTGTTGGAGGCAATAGAAAACCCGACCCCGGAATTAACGCCGGTTTGGGACTCAATCGCTTTGTTTACTCCGATCACTTCGCCCTTCAGGTTCAACAACGGCCCGCCGGAGTTGCCGGGGTTGATGGCCGCATCCGTTTGAATAATGTCGGGCGCAGAGAACGAGCCGCCGCCAGGAGCGGATACGGTCGACTCGAGCGTGCGCCCCAACCCGCTCACAATGCCAATCGTCATCGTGCCATTCAATCCGAACGGGTTGCCAATGGCGATCACGCGCTCGCCCACTTGCACCTGATCCGAATCGCCCAACGGCACAACAGTCAACTGATCCGCCGGAACGTCCACTTTGATCACGGCCAAGTCGGCGGTGGGATCGGCGCCGAGCAACTCGCCGCGCACCTTCAGCCCGCTGGAAAAGTCAACTTCAATCTCCGTTGCGCCCGCGACCACGTGGTTGTTCGTGACGATGTGGCCTTCGGCGTCGATGACGAAGCCTGATCCCAAAGCCTGTTCCCCGGCGCTATCGGCCACACGGATGGCGACCACCGCCGGGTTTACCCGGTTGTACAAATCAATGTACAACTGCTGTTCCGCCGCCGGATCAAGAACGACGAGCGGCGCGGTCTCCACCACCGGCGACGGTGTGGCCGTCACCACTATGACCACCGGGGTGGCCGTTGGCGCGGCAGTTCCAAAAATCGGCGCGCCCACGCAAGCCAGCGTGGCCAACATCAGCGACATAATTCCTAATGACAATTTCATCGATTTCATACGCGCGGCTTCCAGCCGCAATCAAAATCTCACCGCGAAGACGCAAAGAACGCGAAGTTTTTCTGTTCCGTATTTTTTTACCTTAGCGTTCTTCGCGCCTTCGCGGTTCAATCCCTCCGTCGCAACGCTGCCAGTTTCTTGAACAACTCTTTTTCTTCTTCAGTCAGGTTATTGGGCAATTGCACTTGCGCCCGCACGTACAAGTCGCCGCGGGCGGTCGTATCCCTCAACCTGGGCAAACCTTTGCCGCGCAAACGGATCGTTTGCCCGCTGGAGCTTTCGGGCGGAATGGTGAGCAGAACGTCGCCGCCGTCCAACGTCGGCACGCGCGCCTCGCCGCCCAACACCGCCGTGTACAAATCAATGGCCACATCCGTTTCCAAATCCTCGCCTTCAGCGCGCTGTTTGAATTTGGGATGCTCCATCAGTTTGACCACAAGATAAAGATCGCCCGGCCGGCCGTCCACGCCGCGCGAACCTTCGCCCGCAATCCGCACCTTTGTCCCCGTTTTCGCGCCCGCCGGTATCTTGATCTCCAAGTTGCGGTTGCCTTTTTCCAACCGCCGCCGCGCGCCGCGCAGTGACTCTTCGAGCGTGATCTCCACCGGATATTCTTCTTTTTGTGCCCCCCCCCTTGATCCCCCCCCGCGCCGCCGCGCCGCGCTGCCGGCCCCCGCCCCCGACGTTCCGAACAACACGTCAAAAAAATCCGAGAAGCCGCTTTGGCCCCCAAACAAATCAGAAAGATCGCCGCTGAACTCGACTCGCGCGCCGCCGCGACCGCCCTGCCCCGCCGCCCACTGACTCCAAAAATCATTCGGGTTGCCGCCGGTCTGTTGATACTGCTGCCACTGCGAGCCGAACTGATCGTACTTGGCGCGCTTCTGCGGATCGCCCAGCACCTCGTTGGCTTCGTTGATCTCTTTGAATTTCTCCTCCGACTTTTTATCGCCGGGGTTTTTATCGGGGTGATATTGCTTGGCCAGCTTGCGATACGCCGACTTGATCTCGGCCTCGCTCGCGCCTTTGCTCACGCCCAGAATTTTGTAGTAGTCTTTGTAGTCCATTTCTTGCCATTCTAAAGCGGGGAGGGGAGAGAGTCAACAGAGAAGGGAAGGCTCTTACGCAACTCTAACGGACTCTCCCCTCCCCTGTTGGTATTCTTCCAACGGGGGAGGGGCCGGGGGTGGGGGGTGAGGCCCATCTCGTGTAAAATGCTCCTCGCGCATGGACGCCAAATCCCTCGCCACCCTCGAACTGCCAAAAATCCTCGACCGCCTCGCCGCGCACTGCGCTTTCTCCGGCGGGACCGCGCTGGCCCGCGCCATGAGTCCGACGACTGATATTGCCGAAGCCCGCCGCTGGCAGGAGGAAACGTCCGAAGCGCGCAAACTGCTCTCGGTGAAAACCGACGCCTCCATCGGCGGCGCGCGAGACGTGCGGCCGTTCGCCGCGGACGCCGTCATCGGCGCGGTTCTGCTCCCGACCGAAATACTCGACATCAAAAACACCGTCATCGCCGGGCGCGCGCTCAAACGCACCTTGAGCAAATTGGGTGATCAGTTTCCGCGTTTGGCCTTCACCGCCTCCGGCATTGACGACTGCCCCGGCCTGGTCGAAGCCATTGGCCGCACTATTGACGAGCGCGGTGAAGTCCTCAGCTCCGCTTCCGAAAAACTCGCCGCCATTCGCCGCGACCTCAAAATCGCCCACGACCGCCTTCTGCAAAAACTGCAATCCATTCTCAATAGCGACCGCTATTCGACCTATCTGCAAGAATCGCTCATCACCCAGCGCGCCGGGCGATACGTCGTCCCGCTCAAAGCCGAATTCAAAGGCAAACTGCGCGGCATCGTGCACGATCAATCCGCCTCCGGCGCGACGCTGTTCATCGAACCGCTGGCGACGGTGGAACTCAACAACGCCTGGCGGCAATTGCAACTCAAAGAGGAAGAAGAAATCCGCCGCATCCTGGCCGAACTGTGCAAACTGATCGGCGAACAAGCGCCGGGCATCCGCAACACCGTGGACGCGCTGGCCGAACTCGATCTGGCCTTCGCCAAAGCCAAATACGCCGACGCCCTCCGCGCCACCGAACCGACTCTGCACGACTTCCACCCGACTACTCGACCACCCGACCACCCGACTACTCGACTACATCCCGGCTCCCTCATCAAACTCCGCGCCGCCCGCCACCCACTGCTCGATCCCGACTCCGTCGTCCCCATTGATTTCGTGCTCGACGAACAAACTTACGCCGTGGTCATCACCGGCCCGAACACCGGCGGCAAGACCGTCAGCCTCAAAACGGTGGGCTTGCTGGCGCTCATGGCGCAGTGCGGCCTGCACCTCCCGGCCCAGTCCGGCTCGGAGCTTTCACTCTTCGACGGCATCTACGCCGACATCGGCGACGAACAATCCATCGAGCAAAGCCTGTCCACTTTTTCGTCGCACGTCACCAACATCGTCGAAATTTTGAAGAAGGCCGACTCGCGCTCGCTCGTCATCCTCGACGAACTCGGCGCCGGCACCGACCCGGCCGAAGGCTCGGCCATCGCCCGCGCCATCCTTTCGTATTTGCTCGATCAAGGCGTGACCGCGCTCGCCACCACGCACTACCCCGAACTTAAAGTGTACGCCCACACCACGTCGGGAGTCGCCAACGCCAGCGTGGAATTTGATCTGCAAACGCTCGCGCCCACGTATCGCCTCACCATCGGCTTGCCTGGCCGCTCGAATGCGTTTGCCATTGCCAAACGGCTCGGCCTCGACGGCACGATCATTGACGAAGCGCGCACGATGGTGGCCGCTACCGATCTCGAAGCCGAAAAATTGCTGGACGAAATACACCGCCAGCACGACCTGGCGCGGAAAGAGCGTGCGCTGGCCGAGGCCGTCCGCGCCGACGCCATCAAAATGGAATCCGAGCTCGCCCGCCGCCTCGAACGGATCGACGAAGAACGGGCTGCCATTCTCGAACAAGCGCGCGCGGAGGCCCAGGCCGAGATCGACTCCCTGCAAACCGAAATCCGCGAACTGCGCCGCAAACTGCAGGCCGCCGCCGTGCCGCTCAGCGCCCTCAAAGAAATCGAATCTGCCGCCGCCGGCCTCGCCGACGATCTCGAATCATCCGTTCCCTCTCTCAAATCATCCGTTCCATCCGTTTCATCCGTTGTCAAACTCGGCGACTCTGTCTGGCTGCCCAACCTCAAAACCGAAGGCATCGTCCTCTCTCTCACCTCTTCCGAAGCCGAAGTGCAAATCGGCCGCCTGCGCGTCCGCGCCAAGATCGATGAATTGCAAACGATTGACGGCAGACGACAGACGACGGAACATGCCCGCGCTTCCACACTCCCACACTCCCACACTCCCATACCTCCACACTCCCACACTCCCTCACACGCTTCACCGGGAATGGAGATCGATATCCGCGGCCAAACCGTCGAAGACGGCCTGCTTGCCCTCG
>CAYYCF010000168.1:4442-5688 GCA_964470235.1 uncultured Anaerolineales bacterium
GGAATGGAGATCGATATCCGCGGCCAAACCGTCGAAGACGGCCTGCTTGCCCTCGACCGCTACCTCGACGCCGCCTACAACGCCAACCTGCCCTGGGTGCGAATCATTCATGGCAAAGGCACGGGCAAACTGCGCCAAGCCATCCGCGATGCCCTTCGCAGTAACGACCTCGTCGTCACCTACGAATCCGGCAGTGATGGCGAAGGTGGAGACGGCGTCACCGTCGCCAAGCTCGCCGTTATAGATTAGTAAGTTTCCCTTTGTGAATCTTCGCGTCCTTCGCGGATCAAAAATCGAATTCCCCTTCGTGCATCTTCGTGTCCTTCGTGGATCAAAACATGACAGCCTTCAAATATCTAAATCAAGCACTCCACTGCGACTCCATTTCGCTCGCTGCGCTCGCCGCCGAATTCGGCACGCCGCTCTACGTTTATTCCGCGAACCGTATCCGCGAAAACTACGGCCGCCTGGCGCTTGCGTTTGCGGCTCTGCGCCCCACCGTCTGCTATTCGGTCAAAGCCAATTCCAACCTTTCCATTCTCCGTTTGCTCAAAGACGAAGGCGCGGGTTTCGACATCGTCTCCGGCGGCGAACTTTTCCGCGTTCTAAAAATCAGCGCCGACCCGGCGCGCATCGTCTTCGCCGGAGTCGGCAAGACCGAAACCGAAATCGAATCGGCGATCAAAGCGCGCGTCGGCTGGATCAACGTCGAATCGGAAGGCGAACTGCGCCGCGTGAGCGAGATCGCCGGCCGCCTCCGCGCCCGGCCGACCGTTGCCATCCGCCTTCGCCCCGACGTGGAGGCCGGGGCACACCGCCACATCCGCACCGGATCGGCGGCGAGCAAGTTCGGCGTTCCTTTCGCCGCCGCCCTCGAACTCATTCGTCTCAACCTTCCTCACGTTCAGGTTCGCGGCGCGCACATTCACATCGGCTCGCAACTTGCCAACCCCGACGCCACTTTACAGGCCATCGCAGTCGCGCTTGAATTCATCGCCAAAGCGGACGCCCTCGGCGCAGAAATTGACGCCCTCGATCTCGGCGGCGGCTTCCCCGTGCAATACCTGGACGACGAACCCGTGCCATCGATCGAATCTTTCGCCGCGCCCATCGTCGCCCGCCTCGCCGACTCCGGCCTCAAACACTTTCACCTCGAACCAGGCCGCTGCCTCGTCGCCGACTCCGCCGCGCTCGTCACCGCCGTTCAATACGAAAAAACCGACGGCGCGCATCGCATCGTCATCGT
>CAYYCF010000169.1:0-3115 GCA_964470235.1 uncultured Anaerolineales bacterium
TCGTCGAAAATAGCGTCACAAATTTTCTGCGCGCTGCCGTCGCGGCAATTCTGCAGGAGCGCAACCAAACGCTCAAGGCCGTAAGCCGTTTCGCCGCCGTCGACGGCGTCCGGCACGCCGTCGCTGTACAACACCAGCGTATCCCCCGTCGTCAAGATCACTTCCTTCTCTTCGAGCGTCAAATCCTCTAACATCCCCAAGAAACGGCCCTGCGCTTCGAGTTCGACGAAACCCTCTTGGCCCGCTCGGATCCAGAGCGGGCGATCCTGGCCGGCGCGGATGTAACGGAATTTGCCGGTCGAAGGTTGAAGCACGCCGTAAAACGCGGTGACAAACATATTCGCCTCGGCGGAGATTTCCAACAGCCAGCGATGCACGCCCAGCGCCACGTCGCGCGGCGACAAACTGCGCCGCGCTTCGGGCAGGAACAGCGAACGCGTCACCGCCATGAACAACGCGGCATGCACCGATTTGTCGGAGACATCGGCCATCAACAGGCCGAGATGATCGTCGTCAATGGCCAACACGTCGAACAGATCGCCGCCGATGGTGCGCGCCGGAACGTTGCGCCCGGCAAACGTCCAGCCTGGAATTTTCGGAAAGCTGTGCGGGAGTAGGCTCTGTTGCAATTCGGCGGCGATCTCCAGCTCGTGCTCTAACTTTTCTTTTGCCACCAATTCATCTTGAGCCGCCTTGAGATCGGCGTAAGCTTTTGCCAGTTCGACGTTCTTGCGCGAGAGATCGGCGATGGAAGCCTGATCCGAAGAACGCATGGTGGACGAGATGCCGCGCAGAATCGCAATGGCGACCGAGGGATTTTTCCGCAGTAGGTGATTAAAATCGTCTTCCGAAATTTCGAGCAGGGTCGCTTCGGAGGCGGTCGCCACTTGCGCCGCGCGCGGTTTGTTTTCAATCAGCGCCATCTCGCCGAAGAACGCGCCCGCGCCGCTCGTGGCCACGTGGCGCGTACCGCCGTCCTTCAATTTCTGCGAGATCGCCACCTGGCCATCCACCACAATATAAAATACGTGCTCCACCGCGCCCTCGTTGCACAGCACCGTGCCCAGCGGATAAGTCTTTCGCTCCGCCATTTGGCTGATCGCCCCCACCACCGTGTCGTCAATATCGCCGAAGGCCTGGCGAATGATTCGAATCTGATCCGTATCGGTCATAGTGCGGCTTCCAGCCACAACCAAAATCTCACCGCGAAGGCGCCAAGGGCGCAAAGTTTTGGTTCTGTATCCTTCAACCTTAGCGTGCTTTGCGTCTTCGCGGCTCAAGAATCTTCGCCGCCTTTTTTGTGGAACGCGCCGGGGCGGCTGAAAGGCCGGCGCCTTTCGCGCGATCCTGTAACCAGCCGCGCAGCTTGTCGGAATCCCAAACATTGATCACGTGGGACGCCGCCACCCATCCGCGCCGGGCCGTCGCCACCCCGTATTCGGCCAGTGCAAAATCGGACGGATGATGCGCGTCGGTGTTGATCGCCAAGGGTATTCCCAACTCAATTGCGCGCCGGGAGTATATATCATCTAAATCCAATCGCATAGGATGAGCGTTGATCTCCAGCGCCACGCCGGACTCTTTCGCCGCCGCCAGCACCGCGTCCATATCGAGATCAGCCCCTTCGCGGTCGGGGATCAGCCGTCCGGTCGGGTGGCCGATGATGTCCACCTGCGGGTTGCGGATCGCTTTGAGCAAACGCGCCGTAATTTTCTCGCGCGGCTGGCGGAGCGTGGTGTGCAGGGAGGCCACCACAATATCCAGCGAAGCCAGCACCTCGTCGGAATAATCCAATTGCCCATCGGCGCGGATTTCCACCTCTGCGCCCTGCAGGATCAGGATCGAATCGCCCAACTGCTTTTGAACTTTGTCAATCTCGCGCCGCTGTTCGCGCAAACGCTCCGGCGTCAGCCCACCGGTGACGCCCAGACTCTGCGAGTGATCGGTGACTGCCAAAACGCGCAGCCCGCGCGCGATCGCGGCTTCGGCCATCTCGCGGATCGACGCGCGCCCGTCGCTCCAAGTCGAGTGCGAGTGCAAGTCGGATTTCAAATCGGAGAGTTCGATAAGATTGGGCAACGTGCCGCTTTGTGCGGCCTGCACTTCGCCGCGATCTTCGCGCAGTTCGGGCGGGATGTAGGGCAGGCCGAGCGCGGCGTACACTTCCTCTTCAGTCGCGCACAGGGTTTCTTTGCCGTTCTTTTTGGTCAGCGCATGTTCCGAAAGCGACAAGCCTTTGTCGAGCGCGATCTCGCGCAAACGCACGTTGTGATCTTTCGATCCGGTAGCGTATTGCAGAGCCGTGCCGAATCGCTCCGGCGGATGCACCCACAACTGCGCCCGCAGGCCGTTGTTGAATTCGACGGACGATTTGGTGGACCCCTGCCCCAAAATCCGCGCCACCGTGGGTTGCGAGGTGAAAGCGCGCATCACCGGATCAGGGTCGGCGGACGCGGCCAGCAGATCAAGATCGCCCACCGTAGACTTCATGCGCCGCAGACTTCCGGCCGCTTCGGCGGCGGCCACGCCCTTGACGCCGCGCAGCATCGCCAGCAGATCACGCGCGAGCGGCAGCGCCTGCCCCAACGGAGTCCGCCCGGTGCGGCGCGAAAGCGATTCGATCCCTTCCAGAATTTTCGTTTCCGACTTTTCGGCCATGCCGGGCAGGTCGCGCAATTTTCCGGCTTGCGCGGCGGCCTTGAGCGCCTCGAGCGTGGTGATGTCGCGCTGTTTCCAGAACAGGGCCGCCTTCTTCGGCCCCACGCCTGGCACTTTCAACACGTCAATTAGCGTGGCCGGCACTTCGGCTTTGAGCTTTTCAAAGAAGCCCAGCTTGCCGGTTCGCAACAGCTCGTCAATCTTTTCGGCAATGGCTTCGCCCACGCCGGGGATGCCGCGCAGTTTCCCTTCCTTCCACACCTCGTTCACGTCGCGGCCATAGTCGGCCAGCGTTTCCGCGGCGCGGCGGTAGGCAAGAATTTTGTAAATCACTTCGCCTTTGATTTCGAGCAAGTTGGCGATGGAGGAGAAGGTATCGGCTAGTTCTTTATTGGTCATTATTTTTCACCGCAAAGACGCGAAGGGCGCGAAGATTCTGACAACGGATGGAACGAAT
>CAYYCF010000169.1:3215-5671 GCA_964470235.1 uncultured Anaerolineales bacterium
AGCAGTATATCCAGAATTGAGAATGTTTGCCCGGTGCGCCGACGAACCCATGAACCAGGCCACAGCCGCCGCCGGAAAATCGGCCAGCGCGGGACGGCCGCCCCAATATATGTTTTCCCCGGCGCGGCCAAAACCGGAAGCCAGCACTGACTCTTTTGCCAACGGCGCGCCCGTCACCGGATCGTCGTGCCCGAAGTAGCCGCGCGCTGCCATGTCGGCGGAACGCGAACGGGCGATGTCCATGATCGTTTCACTGCGCGCTAAAGCGGGCAAACCGTTGAGGGCGCGATTCTGATTGACCCGATCGATCACCGCTTGCTCGGCGCCGGCCACATCGGCAACAGGTTGGATTGCTATCGGGATCGTCGTCGGAACGGACGACAGGGGAGCAGAGGCGGCGGGGAGCGGGGGAGATGTGGGGGCGGCGACTCGAGTCGGCGCGGGGGTAAAGGTCGGCGAGGAAATCGGCGTGAGCGTCGGGATCGGCGTATTCGTGGCCGTCGGCGTGAGGGTGGAGAGATCGCGGAAAGGCAAGACTTCGTCGGTGGGCCGGTCGCTCGCTATCGCCGAAGCCGTCGCGGTGATGAATACGATTTCCGAGTCGGGCGGGGTTGGCGTTTGCGGCGCGGCGCAGGCGGCCAACACCAAAACACATGCAAGTAATTGGAGTTTCACGCACCTATTATATCGCGAGGGCGCGATGGCAAAGTGTCGTAGGAGCCCCTTCGGGTTGCATCCGCGATGGGCGCAGGCACGCCAACTTGGCCTCGTAGTCGCGGTCACAAACCGCTCCCACGCTTCTTCAAAAACGACTTTGGAAAGAACCAGTGAATCGAATTGACAAAAGTTGCAAACTGCAAGATGATCACGCCAGCAGAGAACAACTCCAATGACCATCGTTCAAACCGAAAACCTAACCAAAGTGTACGGCAAAGGCGAGGCCGCCGTGACCGCGCTCGACGGCGTGATCGCCGCGTTGATCCCGGCGCGCCAGGCGGCGAAGCTGGATATTGTGACGGCGCTGCATTACGAATAGGACACCCCATGCCCCTCTTCGAAGTCGCCGGCAACCTGCACATGCACACGCCCTACTCGGACGGCGAGTGGTACCACGCCGACATTGCGAAAGCGGCGCTGAAGGCCGGGTTGGATTTCATCATCGTCACCGACCACAACATCTGGGTTAACGGCGTCATGCCATATCACAGCAGCGAAGACGGCAAACGGCGCGTGCTGGTGATGACCGGCGAGGAGATTCACGATCAGACGCTTCACCCGCAGAGCAACCATCTTCTTGTCTTCAACGCGCGGCGCGAACTGGCCGCGTTGGCGCACGATCCGCAAACGCTTATTGACGGCGTAAACGCGGCAGGCGGATTGTCGTTTTTAGCGCATCCCTTCGACAGCACTGCGCCGCTGGTGGACTATGATCCGATCCACTGGCGGCGGTGGGACGTAAACGGCTTCACCGGCATCGAACTGTGGAACTACATGAGCGAATTCGTGGGGTTGGTCTCGTCGCCGTCAGCGGGAATCAAATACGCGACGAATCCGGAATTAGGAATCAAAGGGCCGTACGCCGAGACGTTGAAGAAGTGGGATGAGTTGGCGGCGGCGGGACAGCGCATCGTGGCCATTGGCAATTCGGACGCGCACGGCACGACGTACACCAAGTGGGGCCGCTCGGCGGTGCTCTTTCCGTACGAGAAGTTGTTCGGCGCGGTGAACACCCATGTGATCTTGCCGGAAGAATTGAACAGCGGCTTCGCCCATGATTGCGCGTTGATCTACGACGCGCTGCGCGACGGCCACTGCTTCGTGGGCTACGACGCCCCCGCCCCCACGCGCGGCTTCCGCTTTTCGGCCCAGGGCGAAAAGGGCTTGGCGATCATGGGCGACGAGATTATCGCCGGGGCCGGAGTCACGCTGCAAGTGTCCGTTCCGGCCAAGACCGAAATCCTTTTGCTTCGCAACGGGAAAGTCATTCTCAAGAAAGAGGCCGACACGCACTTGATGCAAGTCGTGCGCGAGCCCGGCGCGTATCGAGTCGAAGCGTATACTTTTTTCAAAGGTCAGCGCCGGGGGTGGATATTTAGCAACCCGATCTACATTCGATAGAAAGAACCACGGATTTCACAGATTACACCGATTCTATTTTTCTAATCTGTGAAATCCGTGTAATCTGTGGTTACGCTATGCACACATCGCACCCCGACCCGACCGCCTTCAACATGCTCGTCTGGGAAATCGTCCAGCAGATTCCGCGCGGGCGAGTGACGACCTATGGCCGCATCGCGGCGATGATCCCCCCGCCGGAGGGGATGACCGCGAAGGAATTCGACGCCGTCAGCGCGCGGTGGGTGGGCGGCGCGATGGCCGTTTGCCCGGACAGCGTGCCGTGGCAGAGGGTGATCAATTCGCAGGGCAAGATCAGCATCCGGCGCGGCGGCGGGCAT
>CAYYCF010000170.1:0-5631 GCA_964470235.1 uncultured Anaerolineales bacterium
TTTATCCGCTTGAAGTGTCGTCATAATTTTTCTCCTTTTTTAGAGCGTTGGCATACTGGCTGATTGTTCCACCTTGTTTATCAACCCGCGCGCGTTGCCGAGACAACACGAGCCTTGCGGGTTACGCAGATCGCAGGCGCACTGTTCGGCTTGTATACCGGCGTTGATGTCATCTACTATCGCCGCGCGTTCTGCGGAAGACACTTGACGCATTTCGCCAATGGTGTGACGGAAACAGTAGCAGATGAACACCTCATCCGCCTCGGGCTCTTTTTGATAAACGCGTTCCCGCACTTGATCAACCGTGAAAACTTGCTCGCCGTTAAGCGTGAAGTAAACGACCGGGCAAGTTTTTGTTTTGCAAAATAAATACTCTCCGTCTTGCACTTCTCGCAAACTTACTAACAACATTGCTTTAACAGTTTGCCCTTGAACAGGTTTGCCGCTTTGATGACATTGCGGACAAGTCTTTGTCGCGCGTGACGGACGCGCTATTGTTTGCGATGGCAATTCGCAAACCGCACTGCCAGCCACAGGTGGGCAGCCACAAGAATCAGTCATTAGGTTTCTCCTTCGGTGATAATCACCTTGCCGCTTTCGCGGTAAGTCTTGATCAGGTAGCACACGCAATGTTCGCCGCGCACGTCATCCAGTGGCAGCGATGCGCCTTCGCTTTGCAATTGTCGAAGTGACTCGCGCAGGGTGACAAAGTCGGCAATGTGCTGATCGATCTTCGTCAGATGGTGCGTTAAGGTATCCAGCACCCGCTGGCAAGGCGCTATCCCCTTGTCGCGTGCCGTGAGAATCTCGGCGATGTCATCCAAACTAAAATCCAACGCCCGCGCATTAGCAATGAAGCGTAATCGCTCCACATCTACTTTAGTGTAGTGACGATAATTGTTCGCGGCGCGTTTCGGGCGCGGCATCAGCCCAATCGATTCGTAGTAGCGAATTGTTTTGGTCGACACATGGGTCTGGGTGGTTAACTCGTGAATCAACATGGCGATTGCTCCTGACTCTACACCTTCCAGTTGCTGGAAGGTCAAGGTTAATCTTTTAAACCTGCGTCCTGAGTATAAGACTCGAATATAAGAATATTTGGTTCAACATTGAACGAGATCAAAGTGCAAGTGGTTTTTGATTCACAAATCGCGCAAATCGCACTGATCATCGCTATAGTAGAGGTATCTCCAAGATACGGGCAAAAATAGATCAGATCACGTCTATGCCGGAAACCCTCACTGGTTTTCCGGGTGTTTTTACGGACTGTGTTGTAGTTGAGTAGGAAAGGGACTGCTCCTGAAAGAATATGGATTTCCCTGAATATCCGCGTGAGATGAGACAGGTGATAATTTTTTTACCGTATCTTGGAGTACCCCTCTTACATTCGTTTTTTGCCCCGTTGCGAGCGTTACCGCAACACGGCCGGCTGGGCGGCGAGTCCGAACAGTAGCGACAGCAGACAACCGCTGAGACTCTGAGAGAAGGAAATATTTGCGGGAGCTTTTTGTTTCATTCCACGTTCACCCGCCTCCATTCCCTTTCAAATGGTGCTCCCCTTCATATTTCTCTACCGGATCAACGTGGACAATGACATCGTTGATCTTCGGCACATGTTTGAGCAATTCGCCGCGCACGCGCTCAGCGATTGTGTGCGCCTCGGTCAGAGGAAGACGCCCGTCCGCGCAGATCTGCAATTCCACCGTGATATTGTGTCCCAGCCAGCGCACCCGAATCCCACGCACTTCCTGCACGCCGCTGACGCCCGACGCGAGGCGCGCAATCTCGTCCACAGTCTCAGGCTCAATCGCATCCATTAACCGCCCCAAAATATCGCGCCCCACTTCCCATAGAATCCCGACAATGGCAAAGGTGATCACCAACCCGGCGATGGGGTCAGCGAGAGGAAAACCGAGCCATACGCCGACGAGTCCGAGCCCGGCCGCCAACGAGGTGAGTGAGTCGATTCGCGAGTGGCGGCCTTCGGCCACCAATACCGCGCTCCCGATCTTTTCGCCCACCCGAATCTTGTAGCGTGCTACGGCTTCGTTGCCAACAATGCCAACCACTGCGGCTATGATGCTCACCCCGATCAACTTCGGCGAGTCGGCCAATGTTAGCTTCTGGTACGATTCGATACCGGCAGTGGCCGCGCTGAGAACGACGAACAGCAAAACCACGATCCCGGCCAGATCCTCCGCGCGCCCGTAGCCGTAGGTGAATCGTTTGTTCGCCACGCGGCGGGCGAGAGCAAAAGCGATCCACAACGGCACCGCCGTGAAAGCGTCGGCAAAGTTATGAATCGTGTCGGCCAGCAATCCGGCGCTTCCGCCGGCAACCGCGATCACGCCCTGGAAGGTCGCAGTGGCCAATAAACCGGCCAGCGAAATTTTCAAGGCACGAATACCCGCCGCTGAGTCCATTGCTGAATCAACCTGCAAATGTTTGTGTTCGGTGTTGTAATCGCTCATGTTAATTTTCATCTCCAAATATCGGTCATCGCCATCAAGCATGTCGCCCGCAACTGTGAAGCCAGGCGCGTCCATCGCGCGCCAGGAGTTCGTCGGCTTCTGCCGGACCCCAAGCGCCGGGGTCGTAGATCGCCAGCGGCGGCTCGCCCGGCTGATGCCAACCGGCGATGATCGGATCGATCAGTTCCCAAGCGAGTTCAATTCGATCACTGCGCGTGAACAGCGCAGCATCGCCCTGGAGCGAGTCGAGCAACAGCCGCTCGTAGGCCTCGGGGATGGCCATCGGACCGAAGGATGTGCGGTAGTGGAATTCCATGTCCACCGAGCGCATATCGGCCGCAGTATCCGGGACCTTGGCTTCAAAGCGCAAATGGATTCCCTCGTCGGGCTGAAGGCAAAGGGCCAGGATATTGGGTGTGATGTCGTATCCCGATGACAGCGGGAACATCACTGTCGGCGGGCATTTGAATTGGATGACAATCTCAGTCGTCTTCTCGGCCAGGCGCTTCCCCGAACGCAGATAAAATGGTACGCCCTGCCAGCGCCAGTTATCAATGAAAAGTCGCAACGCGGCAAAGGTTTCGGTCTGCGAGTCCGGGGCGATACCCGGCTCGTCACGATACCCGCGGTATTGCCCCCGCACCGCGTGCTCGGCAACTCGCTCTGCCGGGATGGGCCGCACTGCGCTCATCACTTTCACCTTTTCGTTGCGGAGGGCGTCGGCCTTGAACGATCCGGGCGGTTCCATCGCTACCAACGAGAGCAATTGCAGGAGATGGTTCTGGAACATATCCCGTAAGACACCTGCTTCATTATAATAGCCAGCGCGGTGCTCCACCCCCACCTCCTCGGCGACGGTGATCTGCACATGATCCACGTAGTTTCGATTCCACACCGGCTCGAAGATGGCGTTGGCAAATCGAAAGACCAGCAAGTTCTGCACCGTCTCTTTGCCGAGATAGTGATCAATACGGTAGATCTGTCTCTCGTCCAGCACTTGATGAAGGCTTTGATTGAGCGCCCGCGCCGATGTGAGGTTACTGCCGAACGGCTTCTCGATGATCACTCGCCGCCAGCCCTCCCGCTCTGCCATCAGGCCGGCTGTACCCAGTTGGGTCACGATGTCGGCATAGAAACGAGGCGGCGTCGCCAAATAATATAGTCGATCGGTTAGCTGTTCCTCCAATTCGGACAGCGTCTTCGCAAGCCGCTCGAAGTCTCTCGCCATCGTGAAATTGCCGGGGCGATAAAACAGGTGTACGGCGAACTTTTCCCACTCTGCGTCGCTGAATTTGTCCGCAGCGAACTTGTTAGCTCCAACGCGCACGGCAGCGCGAAAATCGGCATCCTGCCATTCCGTCATTGCCAGTCCGACGATACGAAAGTCAGCCGGGAGCCGGTTCTTGCGATATAGGTTGAACAACGCCGGGATGAGCTTGCGCTGCGTCAGGTCCCCCGACGCGCCGAAGATGACTATCGTCGTGGAGTTGACCATCACTCACTCGCTCGCTTCACGGCGTGCCCGCCGAATTGATTCCGCAACGCCGCGAGCAGCCTATCGGAGAACGGCTCGACAGCGCGTGAGCGAAGCCGACGCTGGAGCGCGGCGGTGATGACCGGCGCGGCTACGTCGAGGTCAATCGCTTCGAACACCGTCCATCGCCCCTCGCCGGAGTCGGGCACCCAGGCTTTGACCGCCGTCAAGTCCTCGTCATCAGCCAGCGCACGGGCCGCGAGGTCGAGCAACCACGAGCGCACCACACTTCCGGAGCGCCAGATTTCGGCAATCCGGGGCAGGCGCAGGTTGAATTCCGTTTTCGCTTTCATGATCTCGAAACCCTCGGCGTAAGCCTGCATCAGCCCGTACTCGATACCATTGTGGATCATCTTGACGAAGTGGCCGGCACCCGAAGGGCCGACGTGTCCCCAGCCTTGATCCAACGCCGGGGCGAGCGTCTCGAAGATCGGGCGATGATACTCAACGATGTCTTCCTCGCCGCCGATCATCAGGCTGTAACCTTCGGACAATCCCCAGATGCCACCGCTCGTGCCCACGTCAATGAAGAAAAGCCCCCGCGCCTTGAGCGACTCTGCCCGGCGTTGTGAGTCCTTGTAATTGGAGTTGCCGCCGTCAATGACGGTATCGCCCTCCGATAGGAAGCCAGCCAGCGACCAGATAGTGTTTTCGGTGATCTTGCCAGAGGGCACCATTATCCAAAGGGTGCGAGGCGGCTCCAATTTGCCGATCAGTTCGGTCAGCGAATCGGCACCGACCGCCCCCTCGCCTACCAGTTCTTTCACAGCCTCTGGGCGCGGATCAAAGACCACAACCCGATGCCCGCCTTTCAACAGTCGGCGAGTCATGTTCGCGCCCATTTTTCCGAGTCCTACCATTCCTAGTTCCATAGTTTTCCTACTTTCCCGGCCCCACGAAATGAGGCCGTGCGTTACGTGTTTGAATCAGCCGCGCAACAACTGTCGGCAGAGTAGTCGGATCGTCCACGATCCACTCCGGCGCGAGGAGAGTCTGCAAGTGCAATCTCTCCCGTGTGAGTGGCGTGGCAACGGCAATACAGTTCATCCCGGCGGCGACGGCCGCCTGCGCGCCGGCCGGGGAGTCCTCGATGACCAAGCAGTCCTCGGGTTGGGACTCAATGAGTCGTGCAGCCAAGAAGTAAATCTCTGGATCGGGCTTGGGTTGCTCCACATCGTCGCGCGACAGGATCGCGTCAAATTGATCTTCCAGTCCAACGGACCGGAGAATCCGCATGACCTGATCGCAGTAGGACATGCTCGCTAGCGCCGTGCGACAACCGCCGCGCCGCGCAGCCCTCAACAATTCGACGTTGTGTGGCCATTGGTTGGCGCGGAGCACTGCGACATCGGCCAGCATCTCGTCATAGAGTCTCAGACGCAAACGTGCCAACACTTGCCACGGATACTGCGCGTCATGCTCGCCGAGGCGCGCCCGCGCCACTGCCTCCAGCCCGAAGCGCTGGAGCAACGTGGTAGAGACTTCCTCACGCGAGCGGCCCACAACTTCCTTAAAGACCTCCTGCACCGTTTCGGCCACCACCGGCATCGGGCTGAGTGCCTGCACCGCTTTCGCATACGAGAGGCTCTTCAGCCACTCCGTCTTGACCAGCGTCCCGTCGAGGTC
>CAYYCF010000171.1:0-5605 GCA_964470235.1 uncultured Anaerolineales bacterium
TATTCGCAGAGCCTCTTTCTCAAGAAATTATGATTTACCCCTGCCCGTCAATCTTCTGCATGATCGCCCAGGCAAAACGCTCCGACTTGCCCAGCACTTCGGGGTCAACGTTGTTGAAATCGTCGCGGGCAGTGTGAAAGTTCGGCGGCATCTTGGTCTTGGGGTCGAAGTTCAGCAAACCGAGCGCGCGTTGTCCGTGTCGCACACTGAGCGAGATCTCGGAAAATAGGCCGCGGTAGTGAAACGGCGTCGCGCCGAGATCGGGTTGTTCTTTGGCGACGGCTTCCGCGAGGCGCACCAATTTGCTATCTGACTTGAACGGCAGCAGCACCGTTTCGTCCAACACGTAATTCACTTCCGAATTCTTGCCGCCGATGTTGTCGAGAACTAGATAATCGGCGGAGGGGGCGTCGGCCCAGGCGTGGCGCGTGATCCAATCCACCATTCCGTAGCAGGCCACTTCCTCGCAACCCGTGTTCACCAAAAACACTTCGGTGTTCGCCAGCGGCTCGCGCTTGAGCCGCCCGGCCAAAGTCAGCACTGCCGCCGCGCCGGTGGCGTTGTCGTTGCCGCCTTTCACAAACGGCGTGGTGTCCACGTGGCCGCTCACCACAATGCGCCGTTTCACTTCGCCTTTGGGTTTGGCAACAACCCACACGTTCTGACTCTTCGCCGTCGGCAGAAACCAGCGCAGGGGATTGTCGCGGTGGGAGATTTGCAGAAAGAACGAAACGACGGCGGACGCGCCGAGGACCGCTGCCGCCAGCGCGCTGGCCGCCGCGTTCGGCCCCAGGCCGGTCACAAAAAAGAGAACGCTCGCCAGCACCATCAGCCCCAGCGCCAAGCCAAAGGGATGCCAACCGGACACGGGCGAATAGAACTCTTCCCAGTGCGGCTCGTAGCCGAGTCCTTCATACACTGCCTGGCAATACTCGTGCGCTTTCTTCTCGCCTGCGGTCGCGCTGCCGCGCGGGCCGATGGTGCCCGTGAAATGTTGAATGTGTTGGAGGGTGGTGGAGGACATGGAGGCTGCTCTCGCGCACTCACCGCACGCGAAGCGTTCGACTGCGTTCCGAGAAAAACACTCGGAACTCCGCTCAGGATGCTTCACTATTCAGGGCTGAGCAGCCACGTCAGCAGTCAACTAATCGCACCGAACTCAGGCCGCACCACCGCGCTCCAGGCAAACGAGCCGAAGAGATAAACGCGCTCGACGCCGAACTCGGAGGCGAGAATCTGCGCCAGCCGTTCCGCCTCTTTGCGGGCGGCATCCATCGCAACGCGCATTTCGGGCGTGGGCCTGGCTTCGGTTAGTTTGCGCCAAAAGGCGCGGCAGGGAGCAAAGTCCGTTTGTGTCATTGTGCGGCAATTATAGCCGCTGGCCAGAAAAATTGCTCCGCCCCAACGGTCGGCCCATTGGCTTACTGGAGGGGGCGGAGCATTTCTATATTCGCCCTCGCGATGCGAGAGCCGGAAACCGGCTGCGCCGTTTTTTGGCCTCGGCGGCTGTCGCCTTCAAACAGCGCGCACTTCCGGCCAGACCTAAAACGTGAGAGCGCACAACCCGGAAAAAACTGTTTGATATCGCATTGCAACACGTGCGGCCAGCGGCGGGCGAACTGCTGACAGCGATCCAGCGCGCGGTGCGTGCCTTTGCCGACGCGGTTGGCGTACGTGTCGTGAATAAACCGCGCTTCCCAGATCGGCTCAATGATGTTGACCAGCGCATGATGAACCACGCGGTCTCGAAACGGCGCGGCGGAAATCAAGCGCCGCTTGGGATCGTGGATGTAGAAGCTGTGGTACGGGCCGGGGCGCCACGTTTGCGCTTGCAGTTCGTCGCGCAGCCGCAGCAATTCGCTCTCTTGATCGTATTCAAACGCCGCTACCGATGCGTGGCTGCGTTTTCCGCGCCGCGCCGCGCGATAGGCTAAATACAAATTTTCAAACGTGCAGATTTTCGGATAGAGGTTGCGGTAGGTTTTCACAATGGGGGCACAATAAAGTTTTTGGCTCTACCTGTCCATCACGATCATTCGTTATTGCGGCGGCGGCGACTGACGTGATACCGTATCCAAAAAAAAACGATTCGACCCGCGCAAAGCGCGGGTCGAATTTTGGGGGAGCAAGAGGAAAGCGCGGAGAATTGAAAATTTGGCGACTCAGGATTCGGAATCCAGAAATCAGAAACTCAACTACTTAACGGGAGAGCCCACCGCCCGGAAACCCACAACGAAATAGAAGAACGCCGGAACGAACCTGAACCGGAACGCGGCGCGGCAACTCCCCCGATAACTGAACCACGCCCCGCCGCGCAACACGCGGGCAGAACCGGAAAGGGGGCCAGATGGATCGCGCACTTCTTCATTCTCGCGTTTTTGATAAAGATCGCCCTCCCACCAATCGGCGCACCATTCCCACACGTTGCCTACCATGTCCAGAGGACCGTTCGGGTACGTTCCGTCGGGGTACATGCCGGCCGGCGTGGTCGCGCCAAATTTGCTTTCTTCGGAGTTGCATTTGTTTGGATCCCACTCGTCGCCCCAGGGCCAGAGCGAATTTTGCAGGCCGCGGGCGGCCTTTTCCCATTCGGCCTCGGTGGGCAGGCGATACTTTTCGCTGGTCATCGCGCTCAGCCATTTGCAGTAAGCTTCGGCTTCGTACCAGGTTACGCCGACAACGGGCAGGTTTGGCGCGTTCCACTGCGGGTCATCCCAAAAGAAGGGGTGGCGGCGTTTGTCTACCGGGCGGCCTTTGAGCCAGTCTTCAACCCGTTTGCGAAAGTCTTTGTCGTAGATGGATAAGTCGGCCTCCAACTGCCCATTGAGCCAGCGCCAGCCGTCGTCGCTCCAGTAGTCTTTGTTCTCGTAATCTTTGGCTTCCCAGAAGAGGCGGTATTCGGCGTTGGTGACCGAATACTTGCCAATCGCAAACTCGGAAAGGAAGACTTTGTGTGAGGGCTGTTCGTTCTTGAACCATTCGATACTACGCCAGTCAATTTCTGACTTTGCCAGTTTGGCAATATCCTCGTCGTTGGTCCCCATGCGGAAAGTGCCGGAGGGGATGGTAACGGTCTCAACTCGCGGGACGGGTGAAGCAAAGCGCGGGTCGCCAATTGCGCCGAGGGCGAGGCCAATGGCGCGACGCTGGGCCGGGCGCTTAACAATGGGTGGGTTGGCCGTCAACTTGTCGCACAGCGGTTGGGCGAGGCGGGCATCGTTGGTGCGGGCCAGCGCCAGGCCCAACTCGGCTACCAGCGAATCGCGCAAAGGCAAATCCGGGTGCACAAACGTTTCCAGCCCGCCTTCGATGATGTGGGTTTGCAGAGGCGTGCGATTCTTCAACCGCTCCTCGGGCAAATCGAACAGCGCCAGCACGGTTACGGCCCGCAACCAATCGGCCTGCTCCGGGTAGGCGAGTTCATGGCTGAGAGAATGAAGCATGTCAAGGAAAACTTTCACCTGCTCATTCGCGTCAATGGCTAAAAAGCCCACTGCTAGGCGCAACGGTTCTTCCCACTGATCGCGATTGGGTGAGGCGGCGGCCTCGCGGACAAAGCGGGCCAGCTTGTCCAAATCGTAGGGCGCGTATTCCTTCACCAGATAGCGCCCGGCCAGGTATTCCTGAAAGGAGCGATGGGAACGAAAGCCGTAGTAGTTTTCCTGTGTCTCCTCCAGCAGGCAGGCGTTTTTGGCGATGGTGTGGATAAAGGCGTGCAGGCGGTCGGCCAGCGCCGCGCGTTCAGGGGCAGGCTCGTGGGCGGTGGCGAGGCCAATCAAATCCTGGCGGATCATCCCGGCCTCGCCCACCCCGGCGCGGTGCAGTTCAAATGCCAGCCGTGAGAGCCAGGTGAGGCGTTGGCCGCTATCGCCCGTGTCTGTCGCGGCGGGACGCTCCACGTCGTCGCGGCGGTAGACTTCATCCAGAATTAACTCCACTGCTTCCTTGTAGACGCGGGCGCGTTGGTCGGGCAGGCGATAGTTGTTGTGTTGCAGTTTGGCAAAGATGGTGGCCAGCAGAGGCGTTTGCGCCATCTCGCGCACCCGCTCGTCGCTCTTGTTGTCCAGGCTGCCAATGAGCGTTTCAGATTTCTCTTTGGCCTTATCCGGGTTGGCGTAAATGGAGCGGAAAAGAGCGCGGATGAGGGTGTCGCGCTGGTCGGTGGTCATGAGCAACACTTCGCATTTGAGGAAGTCATCCGACCAGGCTTCGCGAGCATAGCCCGGTGGGCGCGAGGTGAGCAAGACACGGGTGCGCGGCGAGAGATAATCTTCGCGCAGAAATCCACTGATGGCTTGTCGAATCAACTCGCGGCGCTCAAAAGCCACTTCGTCCACGCCGTCAAACAACAAGAGACAACCACTCCGCAATTTGCCTTTGAGGTAGTCCGGCGTAAGAGTGGCGGCGTAATCCGGGTGACGACGGTTGAAACGCCAGCAAGCAAACTTCAGCAGGGCCTCGGCATTTGGTGGGAGCGGGCCGTCCAGTTTCTTGCCGGGCTGGGCCGGGTCGCGCGGGTCACGGCAATACTGGTCAAACTCGCCCAGCGGCACGAACACCGGAAAGAGCGGGCGCGACAGGCGAAGCCAGCGCAAAACCCGGAAGGCCCAGCGTGGCTGAGCGGTTTTGCTCAACGCCCACACAGTTTCGCGTTGTCCCTCGTCCAGTTTGTTCCGAGCGCAATCTTTAGCGCACGCCAGGCCTGTCCATTGCAAGAATGTGCTTTTGCCGCTCCCGGCCCCGCCCACCAGCGCGAGATGCTTTTTGGAGCGGCGCACGGACTCGGCCAGCGAAACACGGCTCTCCATTGCCCGGCCCACGAGTCGTTCCCCCAATTCCTTTTCCAAGCCCGTTTTCCGTTCGTCGCCATCACTCACTGCGTCGGGGCGCAAATCAAGCGAAAGATAAATCTTCTCTAGCTTGGGCTTGCGCACATCGTCGCCGGTGAAGGGTTGATACTTGGGGTCTTCAAAATCGCTGATGAAGTTTCGCAGGTAGTAACGGACCGGGTCGCGGCGGCGCATGAGCGCCCACAGCCAGGCGGGCGCACGCTCACCCAAACTTTCCAGCCACTTGAGCAAGCCGCGCCCAATAGCGCCCATGACCAGCAAGATGACGATTACCGCTAGCAAAGCGGGCAAGGGATAATGGGTGGTTGCGGCAGGAATACACTTCTCTGAGCCGGTCGTACAAAGCCCGACGACTTCGGGGAAGGTGGGGGTTGAAGTGGGCGGCGGGGGCGTAGGCGTTTGGGCGCGCGCGACGCCCGCCAGCGCGGAGAGAAGCAAAATCACCAGAAACAAAAACGCGGCATGAATTCTGCACATGCCGCGAGAGTATAGCACTGATTTTGTCTCGCATCCTTTCCGAGAAACCTGACAGGTCGGCGCAGTGTCGCGCTCAACATCACGGGTCTGGCCGCGCCGACCTGTCAGGTTTGGGCGCGAGACTCGCCTGAGTGCTTGAATACAGACGACCTAAAACTGCAATGTTTTTGCCTTGCCGTCAACGAATATCGAATCGAATAAACGAATGACGCACGCGATCTGTTATTCGTTTATTCGGTGCGCCGATGAAAACCGGTAAGATGTCAAGAGTGAAAGTC
>CAYYCF010000172.1:0-3128 GCA_964470235.1 uncultured Anaerolineales bacterium
AATGATGCTCGTCTCCGGCGTGATGGCTGATGGTGGCCTGGCTGATGAACACCAGCGCCAACATCGAGAACACGTAGGCCTGAATCACGCCGACGAATACTTCCAGCAGATACAGCCCGGTAGGCACCAGCACAGCCGTGAGCGCCCCCAAAATGGAAATGAGCAATGCGCCGGCGAAGATGTTGCCGAACAACCGGAAGCCGAACGACAGAATTTTCGCGAACTCGGAAACAAGCTCCAAGAGTCCCACGCCGAAGTCAATCACGCCAAACATCGGCACGGAGAACATAGTTTTGGTATTGACAAATTTGCCGAAGTACGACGCGCCCAACGCCCACACGCCGAAGACTTGGATCAACACGACGGCGGCCACCGCCAGCGCAAAAGTGAAGTTGAGATCGGTCGGCGCGCCGCGCAAGAACGGCACGACTTCGCACGAAGTGCATAGGCCTTCGGCGGCGGCTTCGCCCTCGGCGGCATGTTCCACCGGCCGGCCCTTGTCAATGGAGTACAGCGGGCCGAAGAGGTGAACCGGCGCGTAGCCTTTCACTTGACCATGCGCCTGCTCCAAACGCCCGATGCTCTCGAAGCCCGGAATAAGCTTGGTCATGTTGGCCGCTAACACCAACAAAAAGATCGTCGCCGTGAACGGGAAGATTTTTCGCGCCCACTTGCCGGCCGTGCTTTCGGCGGCGTTCCACAGAAACTCGATCAAAAATTCGGTGAAGCCGTAAAAGCCCGACGGCACCAAATTTCCGCTGGCGGCAAACCGCCACGCGCCGAAGGCTATGGCAATCAACGCGAGATCGGCGACGAAGGTCGCTAACAGCGTGTTGGTGATCGGAAACCCGGCGATGGTCAGGCCCGTCGGTTCGCCCGGCAGAACCACCGCCGGACTCACCGGGCGCAAAAAGGTGGGGCCGAGAAACGCAAAATAGATGCCCAACAAGATCAACGCCAATACAATCCAACGTTTTACCGGAATGCGTTTTGCATGAGCCTCATGGTCACTCACTAGAATCGTCCTCCTTCACCGGGCGCGTCTGGCCTGCGGGCGCGGTCGGCTTGATCTTAGCCACCGCGCTCATCGCCACCCGGAACATGACAAATATGGTAACCGGCACCGAGCCGATCAATAACAAAATTGTGAAAAGGGGCTTCGTTTCAAAACGGCGGTCAAGCCACAAGCCGCCGAACAGCGCCGCGAACACGATGACCAGTGTGAGAAACCCCACCTGCCCCGCCATCCCGGCTAGACCGAGATTGAGGGCGTATTGCACGTTTTTAGGTTTAGGATTCTCGTTTGAAGCCATTAGCAGAGTGCGTGAATTGTATCACAGGCAAAACAAATCCCAAATCCCAATTTCAAAATCCCGGAAGAAAACGTAGGAGCGGCTTGTAGGAGCGGCTTGCAGCCGCGATTAAAACAACGCCGTCCCTGCCGATGTGGCCCAACTCAACCACGGGGCCGCAACCACGCCGACGAGGATGATGCCGATGCACAGCAAACCGAGCGCGAACCCATACGCGCGCGGGATTGGAATGGCCGACGCACCCTCCGGCGCGGGTTTGACGTACACCATCTTCAACACGACGAGGTAGTAGTACAACCCCACGATTGAATTGAGAATGCCGACTACGACCAGCCAAACCAGATTGGATTGCATGGCGGCGGCGAACACGAAGAACTTGTTGACAAAGCCGACCAGCGGCGGCATGCCGCCCAGCGAGAGGAAGGCCACCAGCATCGCCAGCGCCAGCGCCGGGGAGCGGCGGCTCATTCCGGCGTAGTCCGCGATCTCATCTGATCCGGTGACACGGGCGAACAAGATCACCACCGTGAAGGCGGCCAGGTTGGTCAACACGTAACCGACCAAGTAAAAGACCACGGCCGTCAACCCTTGTTGCGAAAACGCGACCACGCCCATCAGCGCGTAACCGGCATGGGCGATAGATGAATAGGCAAGCAGGCGTTTGATGTTCTTCTGCGATAGCGCCAGCAAATTGCCGAGCGTCATCGTCGCCGCCGACATCGCCATCAACATGGGCAGCCACTGCGGGTTCGGGCCGAGGCCGGTCATAAAAATGCGGATCAGCACTGCGAAGCCCGCGCTCTTGGAGGCAACGGAGAGAAAGGCCGTAATCGGAGTCGGCGCGCCTTCGTACACGTCGGGAGTCCAGAAGTGGAACGGCACGATAGCCACTTTGAATCCCACGCCGACGACGATCATCACCGCCGCCGCCACTGCCGCCAACGCCGGAACCTGCCCGCCCCGAATCGCTTCCGCGATTTTGTACAGATTCGTCTGGCCGGTGAAGCCGAACAGCAAACTGAAACCGTAGAGCATCACGGTCGAAGTGAGCGCGCCGAAGAGGAAATACTTGAGGCCGGCTTCGGTGGACTTGTCGTCGTCGCGCAGGAAACCGGCGAGAACGTAGAGGCCGATGGAAGTAGTTTCAAGGGCGAGATACAGCATCACCAGATCGGCGGAGGCGGCCATGAAGTTCATGCCGATCACGCAGCCGATCAGAATGGCATAGTATTCGCCCTTGCGCCCGATGCCTTCTACGTCAAGGCTGATGAGCGCGGTGATCGCGGCGGAGAACATGAAGATGATGCGGAAGAAAAACGAAGCGAAATCGTTGCGGAGCGTGCCGCCGAAGATCAACCCGTTCTGCCCGTCGGGGAGCGAAAAGATGAGCGCCAGCGCAACGGCGGCGAACAGGCCGACGGCGGTGACCAAACCGAGTTGGCGGCGGCGGCTTTCCGGCAGGGTCAGGTCGAGTCCCATCACCACCGCGGCGAGAATCACCAGAAAAATTTCCGGGAGAAGCGCCAGCAGTTGTGCGGGTTGAAAATCGAGGAAGTTCATTTATGCTCCTCCAAAAAGGCGCAGTACCGCTTGCACGCCTGCCGACGACATAGGATACATAAGGACGGGGAAGATGCCCAACGCGATCATGGCCGTGGCCAGCACCGTGATCGCCACTTTGTCCAACGTCGTCACGTCCCCGACGTGATGATCATGGTCTTCGGAAATCGCGCCGAAGAAGACGCGCTGAACGCAGATCAACAAATAAGCCGCCGTGATGATGATAGCCAGCGCCGAGGCCACCGCCACCACCGC
>CAYYCF010000172.1:3228-5558 GCA_964470235.1 uncultured Anaerolineales bacterium
AACGGGAACCACACCCATTCAAACGGCTTCGCGCCGAGGAACGGCACGTTGATGTTGAAATTGAACACGCCCGCTTGCTGTGCTTCGGCCATCTTCAGCATGTCGAAGGTGTATACACCCGTCGCCTTGCCCACCGCCACGTACATTGCCAGCGCGCCGACAAGCGATACGACGGAGCCGATGAACAAGAACAGCGTCAACTTCATCGCCGCGTATTCGCGCGTCTTGATCCAGCCCCAAATGGCGATGAGCAGATACATCGGAAACACGGCGATTTCGTAAAAGAAGAACAGCCCGAACAAATCGAGCGAGGCGAACGTGCCGAACACGCCGGTGGCGAGGATGAAAAGGAAGGCAAAGAATTCGCGCGGGCGGTCGTCAATGCCCCACGAGATCAGCACGCCAGTGAAGATCACGATGCCGGTCAGCAGAACCATCGGGTTGCTGATGCCGTTCACGCCGACGTGATAGGAAATGCCAAACTGCGGAATCCAGTCGAGCTTTTCGATGAACTGGTAATCTGCCGCGCCCACGCGATAACCGAAAAAGACGAACAACGACAGCGTCAAGCACAGAGTCGCGGCGGCCAGCGCCGTTACGCGGATTTCGGTCTTTCGTTCCGCGGGGAACAGCAATAACAGACAACCGGCGAGCAGGGGTGTCCAAATGATGATGCTGAGGAAGGGGAATTGCATGGGTAGTTAACCTATCAACTTCATAATCGTTTGATTGATCACGCTGGCAATCCACCACGGCCAGACGCCGATGAGAAGCATGAGCGCCATCAACGGCGCGACGGTGGCGATCTCGCGCGTGTTCATTTCCATGCCGTGCCCGGCCCACTTCGGGTTCTTCGCGTCGTGCAAAACTTTCTGGATGCCTTTGAGAATGTAGATGCCGGTGAACAACAAGCCAATCATGCTGATCGCGGTGATGACGGTAAACACCGGCCACGCGCCGCGCACCACGGCAAACTCGGACACGAAGCCGTTCAGCCCGGGCAAACCGAGCGAGGCCATCGAGCAGAAGAGCAAAATGCCGCCGTAGATAGGCGCATATTGCCAGATGCCGCCGCCGATCTCGTCCAGGTCGCGCGTGTGCGTCCGTTCGTACACCACGCCGACCAAGAAGAACATGGCCGCCGACGACAAACCGTGATTGAACATTTGCAGAACCGCGCCCATTCCGGCAATGGCCGCGCTCTGCCGGAGCGCTTCGTCCGGCGACCCCGACACCCAGGCCACCACCGCGATGCCCAACACCACAAAGCCCATATGATTGACCGACGAATAGGCGACGAGCCGTTTGAAATCGTTCTGCCCGTAAGAGGCCAACGCGCCCAGCACAATAGCCAGCACGGCCAGCACCGCCAAGGCCGGCGCGTACGTCCGCGCTTGCTCGGGGAAGAACGGCAGAACCAGCCGCAGGAATCCGAACGCGCCGAGTTTGAGCAGAACGCCCGCCAGGATCATCGAACCGGCAGTGGGCGCTTCGGTGTGGGCGTCGGGCAACCAGGTGTGAAACGGCCACAACGGGATCTTGATCGCAAACGCCAAGCTAAAGGCGAAGAAGGTAATCGTCTTAATCGTGCCGATGGGCAGGAAGGTCAGCACTTCTTTATCGAAGGTCGGCCAGATGTTGATCAAGCGCGCAATGTCAAACGTCCCGGCAGTGAGGCCGATCAATTGAATGGAAAGCAAAAGGCCGAGCGATCCCGCCATGGTGTACACGAAGAACTTGAACGAGGCGTAGTGCCGATCCTTGCCGCCCCATTGATTGATGAGGAAGTACATCGGCACCAGGCCGATCTCCCAAAAGAGAAAGAACAGAACCAGATCGAGCGAGCCAAACACACCCAACATGCCCGTCTCCAGCATTAGGAACAGCATCATATACGGCTTGACGCGCTCTTCGACGCTGAACGACGCGAGCAGGCAAAGCGGCGTGAGGATGCCGGTGAGCAGAATCATGGAGGCGCTCAACCCGTCCACGCCGACGTGATACGAGGCATTGATGGCCGCATACCACGTCACTTGTTCTTCAAAACGGAAGCCTGCCGCTCCGGCGTAGTTGAACCACAGCGCTATCGAAAGCCCGGCCGGAATCAGGCTGGCAAGAAAGGCCGCCCACCGGATCGCCTGCTTTTGATCGGACGGGATCACCAATACCGCCAACATTCCAAGCAGAGGAGTGAAAATGATCAGGGATACTAAATGCTCAAGCACGAAATTCATATCAGCGCTCCACTAGCAATACAGAGCCATTAAACTTTACTCTCTAGCGAGACTTCGTCTCAAACTGACGAGAGCAGTTGTGAGAAACAAGACGGG
>CAYYCF010000173.1:0-5515 GCA_964470235.1 uncultured Anaerolineales bacterium
ATAGCCGATGGCCGATAGCGGATAGCAGAACCGCCCCTCACATCCTTCGTGAGAGGCGGTTCGTTTGTGTTGCTCCCCCTCTCCGGAGCGGTGTTCTTTCGCTCAGGAGAGGGGGTAGGGGATGAGGTTACACCGCCGCTTCTTCGACCACTTTCACTTCAGCGCCCTCGGCAGGCTGATCGTCGGGGCCGCCTTCGTTATACATCCAGTAACCGGTGCCGGCCGGGATGAGCTTGCCGATGATCACGTTCTCTTTCAAGCCGAACAGCCCGTCTTCCTTGCCCTCGATGGCCGCGCCGGCCAGCACTTTGATGGTGTGCTGGAACGAGGAGGCCGAGAGGAACGAGTCGGTGGCCAGCGACGCCCGCGTCACGCCGAGCAAAGCCGGAACGGCGGTAGACGTTTGTTTGCCGTCGGCGGTCAACTGCTCGTTCAATTCCTTGAACTCGGCGCGGTCAATCAACTCGCCCGGCAGAAGATTCGTCTCACCGGCGCGCACTACCTGCACCCGCGACAGCATCTTGCGAACGATCACTTCGAAGTGCTTGTCGTTGATGTTCTGGCCCTGCGAGCGATACACCTTCTGCATTTCGGTCAGGAAATACAACTCGCACGCCTCGCGGCCCAGAATGCGCAAAATGCGGTGCGGGTTCTGCGAACCTTCGGTGAGGCTGTCCCCGGCGCGCACTTCTTGATGGTCAATCACCGTCAAGCGCGAATTGCTCGGAATTTCATACTCCTTCTCGTCGCGGAACTCGCGGGTGATGATGATGGCGTTGTCTTTGATCTTTACCTTGCCGCCATGCTCGGCATTCACTTGACTCTCGCCGCGCTGCGCCAGCAGGGTGCCGTCCGGCACAATGTCGCCGTCGGAGACCTTCACCGACCAGTTACCCGGCACTTCGTACTCGTCGCGCACGGTGGCGCTGTTGACCACTTTGACGAACTTGAGGCCGCCCGATTTGTCGGAGCGCACCACTTCCACCGCGCCGTCAATCTCGGTGACGACGGCCTCGCCCTTCGGCTTCTTCCGCGCCTCGAACAATTCCTCCACGCGCGGCAGACCGCTGGTGATGTCGCCTCCGGCGGCGACGCCGCCGGTGTGGAACGTGCGCAGAGTCAACTGCGTGCCAGGCTCGCCGATGGATTGCGCGGCTACGATGCCCACCGCCGATCCGACCTCCACCAGCTTGCCGCGCCCCAAATCGCGCCCGTAACACATAGCACAGATGCCGCGCCGCAGTTGGCAGTGCAGCGGCGAGCGCACGAACACTTTCTCAATCGCCGTCGTCTGATCGATCCGCGCCGCAACCACTTCGTCAATTTCCTCGTTGCGGTTGACGATCACTTCGCCCGACTTCGGATCAACGACTTTCGCCGCCGCCATGCGGCCAATGATCCGGTCGTACATGTGTTGGCCGGCCACGTCGTCGCGGCGTTGAATCCATGCCCCGCCTTCCGTGCCGCAGTCCACTTCATTGATGATGATGTCCTGCGCCACGTCCACCAGACGGCGGGTGAGGTAACCGGCATCCGCCGTGCGCAGGGCCGTGTCGGCCAGGCCTTTGCGCGCGCCGTGAGTCGAGATAAAGTATTCGAGCGCGCGCAAGCCCTCGCGGAAGTTCGAGCGAATGGGCAGAGGGATAATGCGCCCCGACGGATCGGCCATCAACCCGCGCATGCCGGCCAACTGCGTGATCGGCCCGTAGCCGCCTTTCGTGGCGCCCGATTTTGCCATCACGGCCAGTGTGCCGATCGGATCGAGATTGGCTTTGACGGCGTCGGCCACTTCATCGCGGGCGGCCGTCCACAGCTCGATGACGCGATCCGTTTCTTCCTGTTCGGTGAGCAGGCCGCGGCGGAACTGCTTTTCAACTTCGGCCACTTCCTCTTCCGTCCGTGCCACAATGGTGGCCTTTGCCGCCGGAACCAAGAGATCAGACACGGCAATAGTGATGCCGGATCGCGTGGCAAATTTGAAGCCGATGTTCTTGATCTCGTCCACCACCACCGTGGTGCGTTCACTGCCGACCACTTGATAGCAACGCGTCACCAGCTTCTGCAAACTGCCTTTGTCGAGCAGTTCATTCACGAAGCGCATCTCTTCCGGCATGACGCGGTTGAACAGCACGCGCCCGACCGACGTTTCGATGACGCGGCGGCGCGGTTTGTTGTCGGCGAAGCGCACGCCGTGTTCGTTGGTGTATGTCGCCGTGTACAGTTTGATCTTGGCGTGGATGTGCAATTGGCCCAAGCTGTAAGCCATTTCGACTTCGTCGAGATCGCCGAATACGCGGCCTTCCCCTTTGCGGCCCTCGCGCAACATGGTGAGGTAATACACGCCCAACGCCATATCCTTAGCCGGGCCGACGACCGGTTCGCCGTCTGCCGGTTTGAGCAGGTTTCGCGTCGAGAGCATCAATTGGCGCGCTTCTTCAACTGCTTTTTTAGACAGCGGAAGGTGAACGGCCATCTGGTCGCCGTCGAAGTCGGCGTTGAAGGCCGAACACGCCAGCGGGTGCAGGTGAATGGCCTTACCCTCGACCAACACCGGCTCGAAGGCTTGAATGCCGAGGCGGTGCAGGGTGGGGGCGCGGTTGAGAAGCACCGGACGGTCCTTGATCACTTCTTCCAGCACTTCCCAAACTTCGGCGCGTTCTTTTTCGATGATGCGCTTGGCGCCTTTGACGTTAGAAGCGTAGTTGTATTCGACCAGCTTGGCGATCACGAAGGGGCGATAGAGTTCGAGCGCCATCGTGCGCGGCAGACCGCATTGGTGCAGTTTGAGCCAGGGCCCGGTGACGATGACCGACCGGCCGGAGTAGTCCACGCGCTTGCCGAGCAAGTTGCGGCGGAAGCGGCCTTTCTTGCCTTTGAGCATATCGCTCAGCGACTTGAGTTCGCGGCGGCCCCGGCGCGAGAGCGCCTTGCCGCGCTGAGAGTTATCGATCAGCGAGTCCACCGCTTCTTGCAACATGCGTTTCTCGTTGCGTACGATCACGTCCGGCGCGCCCAGCTCGAGCAAGCGCTTGAGGCGGTTGTTGCGGTTGATCACGCGGCGGTAGAGATCGTTGAGATCCGACGTGGCGAAGCGGCCGCCGTCCAACTGCACCATCGGGCGCAAATCGGGCGGGATGACGGGCAGGATGGTGAGGATCATCCATTCCGGCCGGTTGCCGGAGCGGCGCAAAGCCTCGACGACCTTGAGGCGTTTGATGGCTTTCTTCTTGCGCTGTTTGGATTTGGTCGTGCGAACTTCGTGCCAAAGCTCTTTGGCGAGCCGGTCCAAATCGAGCGAGCGCAAAATGTCGTGGAAGGCTTCCGCGCCCATGTCGGCTTTGAAGACCTGCCCCCATTTCTGTTTGAGTTCGCGGTATTTGCTCTCGCCGACGAACATCATGTGATGCAAGGCCAACAGTTCGTCGCGGTCCTTGTCCACAGACTTTTGCACGGTAGTGGACGCGTCTTCGAGCGAGTTCCGTAGTTGGATGACCTGGTCTTCGGTTTCCGCTTTGATCTTCTCGTGTTCCATCTTTAGCGCGTCAACCTTGGCGGAGCGTTTTTCTTTGAGCGACGATTCGATCTCGTCCAGGCGCGTTTGCACGATCTTATTGAGCGCGCTCAAGTGCTTGCGGGCAATCGTGTCGCCCTTGTCGGCGATGAGGGTGTTGGTCGGCTCGAAGTCAATGGCCACGCGGATAGTGGAGTCCATCTTTTCTTCCAGCGAGCGTTGGGCGCGCTGGCCTTCTTTGACCAGCGGTTCGACCTTCTCGGCCAGATCGGTTTCGTATTTCTCGTTCGCGGCCTCGATCTTGGCTTTGATGTCGGCCAGTTTCTTGTCGCGCCCATTCTTCACCGCGGCGATCTTGCCGTTGATGTCTTCGACCTGACGTTTTTCTTCGCGCGTGATCTCTTCTTCGATTCGTTTGAGCGCTTTCTGGCGGGCGTCTTCGTCAACGTGGGTGACGACGTATTGGGCGAAATACAGCACACGATCCAGGTTGCGGCGCGACACGTCCAACAGCACGCCGAGATAAGAAGGAACGCGGCGCGTGTACCACACGTGCGCCACCGGCGCGGCCAGTTCGATGTGCCCCATGCGTTCGCGGCGCACCGACGAGCGAGTCACTTCCACGCCGCACTTGTCACAGATGATTCCTTTATATCGGACGTTCTTGTACTTGCCGCAATAGCACTGCCAGTCTTTGGTCGGCCCGAAGATCGCCTCGCAGAACAGCCCGTCTTTTTCGGGCCGCAAGCGGCGATAGTTGATCGTTTCCGGCTTGAGCACTTCGCCGTACGACCACGACTTGATTTGATCCGGCGAAGCCAGACTGATCTTGAGTGCGCGTAAGCTCTTAGGTTCCAAAGGTATCCTCCCGTTAAAACAACCTTAAAGACCACATCATTTTCCGAACACGCGTGCTAGACGCCAGACAAAGCAAAACGAGCGCATCGAGATTTTTCTCTCGAGGCGCTCTTGTGCTGGATCGCTCTAATATGATGGCTGATTGTATGCAGAAAAGACTTTGTGTCAATAGCCGATTTACCTATCAGACGATTTTCTACCTCAACCCCTCGATCAAATGCACCGTGATCTGTGGCGGCTTGATTTTTAACACCACCGATTGAATCGCCGGGAGGAGCAATTCGCCCGTTGCGTTTTTCACCACGTACACATCATTCGCGCCGGTTTGTAGAATTTCCGACACCACGCCCAATTGCTCACCGTCGTCGCCGACGACGGTCAGGCCAATGATCTGGTGGTGAAAGAATTGGCCGGGCTTAAGTGGCACGGCGTCGGTGGCCGCCACCGAAATCAACTGGCCGCGCAAGGCATCGGCCTGTGTTCGGTCTTCGCATCCTTCGATCTTGATCAGCAGAGTTTTTTGGTGCTGTCGCGATGATTGGAGCCGGCGGGGCAGGTGGGACTCGCCTACGTACACCGTGTCCACATCGGCCAGATGGCCTGGATAGCCGGTGTGGATTTCGAGGCGCAGGTCGCCGCGCACGCCCTGCGGCCTGAGCACTCTGCCGACGACCATGAACTGCGGCTCGCGGCTCGCGCTTTGCGGCGCGCGGCGCGGTTGGGTCGATTTCACTCGATTTCGAGCTGGACGTACTGACCGCTCCGGGCGGCGGCCATTCTCAACAGAGCGCGGACGGCGTTGGCCACTTTGCCGCCTTTGCCGATCACGCGCCCCATGTCGTCCGCCGCGACGTGCAGAGTCAAAATCAAGTCGCCGCCTTGATTGGTTTGCTCGATTTGCACTTCGTCAGGATGGTCGACGAGTGAACGGGCGATGTGTTCGAGGAGATCTTTCATAAATCAGGAGGCAGTGGGCAGTTTGCAGTGGGCAGTCGGCAGTGTTGTCTGCCCGCCGCAAACTGCCGCCTGCCTACTGCGAAGCAACCGCAGCCTCTTTCGCCTTGGCTTTCTTCGACTTGCCCTTCGAAGCCACGCCGGTGTGCGAATCGTCGCGGGTCTTCAGATTCGCCGGGCGGTCGGCCGCGG
>CAYYCF010000174.1:0-3955 GCA_964470235.1 uncultured Anaerolineales bacterium
TCGACGACGTGGCCTTCGGCGTGGTCGGTTGATTCTTCGTGAATGACGGCTTCGTGCACGTTCGGATCGAAGGGCTGGCCCTGGGCCTCGATGCGTTGGATGCCTTCGTTCTCCAGAAGTGCGCCCAGCTTGCGTTGCACGAGGGCGATGCCCGCCGCCCATTGCGCGGCGTCGCCGTCCACCGGTGCGTTTTTGAGCGCGAGATCGAAATCGTCCAGCGCCGGAAGTATGCGCGTCAGCACCGAGGCGGCGGCGTTTTGGTATGAGTCCGCCTGTTCGCGTTCGAGCCGTTTTTTGTAATTGGCGAAATCGGCGCGGGCGCGCTGCCAGCCGTCCAGATATTCGGCCGCTTTGGCGTTGGCCGCTTCGAGTTCTGCTTTGAGTTGAGTCACCGGGTCAGAGGGCTGAGCCGGTTCGGGCTGAGCTTCTGCTTCACTGGGGACGGTCGGTGGTTCTTCGATCACGGAGGTGTCGTTGTTTTCCATACGTCAAATGTCAAATCAAGAGTCGCTATACGCTTCTTGCACTAAATTGGTCATGAGTTCGGCGACATAGCGCACGGTGGAGACGGCGCGGCCATAGGCCATGCGCGTGGGGCCGAGCACGCCGAGCGCGCCGGTGGCGACGTCGCTGATGCCGTAACGCGCCAGCACCATCGAGCAATCTTTGAGTTCCTCCCAATCGCCCTCGCCGCCGATGACGACCTGCACACTGCCCACGGTGGGGCTGAGCACTTTTCCGAGAAACTCTTGCAGGAATGATCCCTCTTCAAGCACTTGACGCGTGTGGCGCGCGGCGCCGGTGTCGGCGAACTCCGGCTCGGCCAACACGCGGCTGACGCCGTCGTAATAGATTCCGCCGGGCGTGATCGATTCGTTGCGGCCAATCACGTCGGCGGCCAAACGAATGACTTCCTGCTCAAGAACATTCATGCGGTTGGCGACGAGCCGCAAGCTGTCGGCGTCCGATCCGGCGCAAGCGGCGTTGATGTGATGCGCGGCCTCGCTGAGTTGCTCTTGCGAGAGCGGCTCGGCGATGGCCAGCATTTGTTGGCGCACTTCGCCGCTGGTGACCACCAGCACCATCAGCACTTGGCGGCCCTGCGTGCTGATCAGTTCAACGTGTTTGAAATTGACGGACTGGCTGTGTGGGGCGGTGATCAGCGCCGCGCCGCGCGTGTGTTGCGACATGACGGAGGCGGCCAACCGCATCCACTGGCTCACGTCGCCATGCGCTTGATGGAATTGATGGCTGATGGTGTTTTGCTCGGCCACCGGCAATTCCACTTCACCCATGAGTCTCTGCACAAAGTAGCGGTAGCCCTCTTCGGTTGGCACGCGCCCGGCGGAGGTGTGCGGTTGGCGGACGAACCCGCGCTCGGTCAAGGCGGCCATTTCATTGCGAATCGTGGCCGGGCTGAACGGCAAGCCGTATTTTTCGCGAATGCCGTTGGAACTGACCGGCAGGGTCGAATCCACGTATTCGCGAATAATAAGCCCCAACAAAGTTTCCTGGCGAGTTGAGAGTTGCATAATGTTTCTGTCAACTGATTAGCACTCAATGAAACAGAGTGCCAAATTTCAGTGGAAAGATAATATCATGATCGAGAGAAAGGTGTCAAGAAAGTTGGTCTGGTGATTACCCACAGGCGAGTAGCAAGGGCGTCTCGCCCGGCAGGCCGGGGCAAGATGCCCCGGCTACACCGAGATGTGGGTAATCACCACAGTTGGTGGTAGACTCTTTGCGTGACAGGAGACAACACAATGCCTGAAGTAATGGATTTATCCGATGCGACATTCAAGACAGAGGTGCTGGACTCGGCCGTGCCGGTGCTGGTGGATTTTACGGCGGAGTGGTGCGGGCCGTGCAAACAGCTTGCGCCGATTGTGGATCAGTTGGCCAACGAGTACGCCGCGCAGATGCGCGTGCGGCGTTTGGATATTGACGCCAACGCACAGACGACGATGCAGTTTCAGATTTTGGGCGTGCCGACGCTGATACTGTTCAAGGGCGGCCAGCCGGTGGAACGGCTAATGGGGTACATGCCGAAGATGAGGATTTCAGAGAAGTTAAAAAAACATTTCGTCAACGGATGAAACGGATGCAACGGATATGAAAAACGGAGCGGATGAAAATCTGTTTCCCTTTTTCTGCATCCGTTCAATCCGTTCTATCCGTTGACGGAATCCATTGCTTGTGCCAACGGCGCGGTGAAGTGAAACGTGCTTCCCTGTCCCTGCTCGCTCTCGAACCAGGTTTTGCCCCCGCCTAATTCCACTAATAGTTTGAAGATGTTCAAGCCCAACCCTGTGCCTGGGGCCTCGCGGATCACGCGATCTTCGGCGCGGAAAAATTTGGTGAAGATTTTCTTTTGATCGGCGGGCGAGATGCCGTAGCCGGTGTCTTGCACCGCGATGTGCAGGACTTCCGGCGCGCCTTCCACATCCCACGCGTTGTTCGAGCGGTGAACGCTCAAGGTAATCACGCCGCCATCCGGCGTGTATTTGGTGGCATTAGTCATCAAGTTGCTCAACACTTGCACCAATCGCACGTGGTCGCCAAACACCGGCGGCAGTTCCGCGTCAACATCCATCAACAACTTTTGCTGTTTGGCGTCGTACTGCGCCTGCACCGTTTGAATCACGTCCTCGATCACAGTCTGGAACTGAATGACTTTCTGCTCCAAACGCATGCGGCCGGATTCGATGCGGGCGATGTCGGCCAGATCGGACACGATGGTCATCATGCGCTCGACGTTGCCGCGAATGGTTGAGAGGAATTGCCCCTGCGTGTCGTTGATCGGTCCCACTGCGCCGGTCGCCAGCCAGTCGGCGTAGCCTTTGATCGAAGTCATCGGCGTCTTGAGTTCGTGCGACACGAAGGACACGAACTCGCTCTTGGCCAGGTTGGCGGCGTTCACTTCGGCGTACAGCCGGGCGTTGGCGACGGCGATGGCGGCGTGATCGGCCAGGCGGGTGAGGAAGGCCAGGTCTTCCTCTTGGAAGCAATCCGCCCGATCCGATTCGAGGGCCATCACGCCGATGGTTTCGTCTTCGCGGCGGATGGGGATGGTCAACTGAGAAACGATGTCCGGCAGAATCCGGAAGTAATTCTCGTTCGATTGCACGTCTGTGACCAGCAGGGGCTCGTTGGTGTGGAGCACTTGATTCACCAAGCCGCGCCCGGCCGGGATGGGCTGACCCAAATGGGGCCGGATTGCCTCGCCGTATCCGTGATGGGCAATGATGCTCACGCCGTCCTCGACGACGATGCCGGCCACTCCGGCAATGGCCCCAGTGGTGGCCAGAGCGCGGTCGAGGACGATGTTCATGATCTTGGCCACGTCGAGCGCGGCGTTCAATTCGCGGTCAATGCGCTGCATCACCGAGAGCTCTTCCACGCGGGCGGTCAACGCCTGATCGGTTGAATTGAACAGGCGCGCGTTTTCGATGGCCACAGCGGCTTGGTTGGTGAAGGCCGTGAGCAGGGCCACGTCTTCTTCGTCGAAGGGCGAGCCGTCGCGCTTGTTGATCACTTCAACCACGCCGGTGGTGCGCTCTTTGATTCGCATCGGCACCGCCAACAGCGCACGAGAGACGAAGCCGGTAGTCTTGTCGGCTTTTTGGAACCAGCGCGGATCGCTGGCGGCGTCGTTGACCATCACCGGCTGGCCGGATTCGGCGGCCGAGCCGACGATGCCGCGCCCGGCCGGAATCCGCAAACCGGCCAGATCATCGCCGCCGCCGCCGACGATCACTTTGAATAGCGACTCGTTGGTTTCTTCGTCAATGAGGAACAAACTCCCGGCTTCGCAATTCAAAATATCCACCGCGCTTTCAAGCACGCTCTTGAGCAGGGGGTCCAGTTCGAGGGTGGAGGTCATCGTTTGCGCGGCTTGGTTGAGCGTCGCCAGTTGGCGGGCGCGCTCTTCGGTGCGCTCGTAGAGGCGCGCTTT
>CAYYCF010000174.1:4055-5513 GCA_964470235.1 uncultured Anaerolineales bacterium
CCGCCCGCCGAGGGCCAGCCAGCCGGTGAGGCCGCTCTTGCCGTTGAGCGGCACAAACAGCGGCGACCCGAGCACGGCAAGGCGGGCACGGTCGCGTTGGATGGCCGCCGGCAGCGGCGAATCCTGGGCGAGATAGAGGACGCGTTGAGAGGCGAGCGCGCGCGCCAACGCGCCGTCGGCGGTGAAGTGGATATCCGTTCCCGCTTGATCGGAATCGTTGTAGGCGATGTAATCCGCTTTGCTGTGCTCGCGCATAAAAAAATGAACGTGCGCCGGTTTGAGCGCCGAGTTAATTTGTGCTTTGAGCTTGCCGACGACGATGGGTAGTTCGACCGATTCGGTGAGGGCGCGGCTGAAGTCCTGCAGTTGATCTTGATAGGCGCGCCGCCCGCGATAGAAATAGGCATCCAGCCGTTTTTGCAGCCAGCTTCGCAGAGGGTTGAAAGCCAGCACGATGGCGAACACGAGCAGGGCGATGAGCGCGGGCGAATCCGCCGGCACGGCGGTTCCGGCCAGCACGCCGACTCCGGCCACCAACAGAATGTAGCCGACGGTGGTGAAGATCCCCAACAGCGCATACACTAACATCCGGCTCAACACGTATTCGGTATCGAGCAGACGGTAGCGCAGAATGGAATAGGCGATGCCCAACGGAAAGACGATCAGCGGCGAGACGTAGTAGAGGGTGTTGAACTTGATCGAGGGCTCGAAGAAGTTGGCGTACAGAATCCAGAAGATGATCGGCAAGAAGCCGGCACTGGCCAGGACGATGAGGCGGCTTTGTTCGCGGACGATGGGGGAGGCGGCCCGCCACCAACGGTAGGCGCTGTTGACGATGAAGAATAGCCCGCCGAGCGCGCCGAAGACGTATCCGAGCAACCAACCGGCGGCATACGCGCGCGGCTCGGCAAAATCCGCCAGGCGCGATTCGGCGATGGCGATGATGAGGAGGGCGGGCGCGAAACTCAGCCAGCGCAAGTACGGGCGGCGGGCGATGTAGCTCGCCTCTTGCGGGAAGACCGCGCCCAGCGTGAACAAGCTCGCACCGGCGAGCGGGATGGCGGCCGTCCACAGGGCGGCGAAGGTTTTCGTCGTGTATACGTCGAAGACCGCGCCGATCACGATCGCCATCGAACCGCAGAACAATGCGAACGCCCGCCCGGCGGCTTCGTCGCGGCGCAAATAGAACACCCACAGGCCGATCACCAAAAACGCCAGCCCGACGAAATAAGGGATGATGAACAGACTGAGCAGATCGTCGAATGGAAAGGCGATCAGTTTTACGCGAACGGCGTTGACGCCGAGAAGGGTGAGCGGCCCGGTGGACGAGCCGGCCGCCTTTTCGTAAACCACCGCCACTTCGTCGCCGACGTTGTAATGGCTGAGTGTGGCGTAAAGTTCGGCGGGCGAAGTGACGGTGCGGGCGTCAATGCCGATCAAGCGGTCGGGGAAGTTGGT
>CAYYCF010000175.1:0-5439 GCA_964470235.1 uncultured Anaerolineales bacterium
TCCACCACCCCGGCTCCACCGCCCCCACCCCCATCGTCCTCTTCTCGCCCGTGACCACGTTGTAAATTTGCACTTGCGACACGCCGTCCACCGTTTCTTCATAGGCCACCCAATCGCCATCGGGCGCGATGGCATAGTCGGGGTGGCCGGGCGCGTCCTCGACCAACGGCACGGGCGGCGCGTCGCTCGTCAGGTCGAGCGCAACCAGGCTTTGAGTCACGTCGAAAGGAACGCGCAAGCGAAGAATTGCGTGTTTGCCGTCGGCGGTGAGCAGGCCGGATGTCACGTCATCCTCGACGCGCCGCGTGAGGAGGATTTGATCTTCAACGGTCAACACCCGCGGCAGTTGCCCGTCGAACACAAAGCTGTCGGCGGTGGCGGAGTAAAGATAGAGAAACGTCTTGGCTTGAAAGACGACGCGGAACTGGCCAGGGTCGGCGGCTTCGAGCCGCGCCGAGGCGAGCGAAGGCGACGGTTTAGGTTTGAGCGCGCTCCCCGTGACGAAGACTTGCTCAATATCCTCGATTTGCTGGCTGACGACGCCAGTCTCGGTATCCATGATCATGACGTAGCGTTTGTCGTTTGAGCGTGTGTCGAGGAAGAAGAGCTCGCCGTTGGGTAGAAACACCAACGCGCCGGGGCCTGGGAGGCCGACTCCGCGCCCGCCCGGGGGCGGCCACAACACTTTAGCCGAAGTTCCGTCTAACGGTTGGCGCAATAGGCGGTGCGAAATGTCGACGTAAACCACCGACTTGCCATCGGGCGTGAGGGCCGGGGCAAAGCGCGTGTCGGGGTGGAAGGCATAAAAAGCGATGTCCGGTTCGGTGTTAGAGACGACGTATAGATCATCGCGGCTGATTATTGCGATGTGGCTGCCGGTAGCCGCAAGATCGGAAACGCCGGAGGAGGCGCAAGAGACGATGAACAAGGAACAAATGGAAATCCCAAATCCCAATTTCCAAATCCCAAACTTCGCCATTCGCCACGCTAAGCGGCCATTCGCCACGCTAAGCGGCCATTCGCTATTCGTCATTTGCCATTCGCTATTTGCCATTCGCATCGCGTTCCTCCTCACGGCCCCGCCGGAGTCTGCGCCGCTTGCGTGAACGCGGCTTGGGTGTGCTGGAATGGAAGCATCGAGGTTGCCGTCGGCGGCAAACCTGGGAACGGTGTATTGCCCGGCGTGGGGGTGTCGCCCGGCGGCAGTGTATTGCTGGGCGTGGGCGTGATGCTCGGCGTGCGGGTAATGGTAGGCGTGCGCGTGATCGTCGGCGTCTTGGTAATTGTTGGCGTGCGGGTGACGGTGGAAGTGAACGTCGGAGTCAACAGAACAGTTTCGCGTTGGCGCGCGCCGTCGGCGGCGTAAAAGAAGAATCGAGTTTGCCCGGCAGAGACGGCTTCGAGCGCGAGGAACGAGCCGTCGGGAGCAAAGTCGCCGTCGGTGATCTGATCCCAGCCGTCGTTGATCGAATCGCGCACAATCGCGCCATCGCCGTGAACGAGAAAGAGCGTATGCGCGATGCCGTCGTACACGTCCACCGCAAAGAGATTGTTGCTCGAAGAATAATCCAGCACCCGCAGATCGATCTTGTTGGCGATGAGGGTGATCGCCTCGCCGACGGGCGGCACGACGACGAGCGAGTACGCGCCATTAGGTTGTCCCGCTTTGAAGGTCAGTAAGCCGCCCTCAAACTTCGGCGTGGGCGTGATCGTCGGCGTGTAGGTGGGGGCGGAGGTGAGGGTCGGCGGGAGTGAAAGTTCGGGCGCGGAGGTGGCCGTCGGCGGCACGGGAGTGAAGGTGGGCGTATCGGTTGGCGTGGAGGACGGCGTGAAAGTGGGCGACGAGAACGGGGCAGAGATCGGATTATCTGGAATGAAGCCGCACGTGTCGTTGAGAGTGGTGGGGCAAGCGGCGAAGACGATGAACCCGATGCCGACCAGGGCAACAAGCAGCACAATCCCGCCGATGATCCACGGCAAATAGTCGGGACGAATCAATTCGCCCTTTGCCGATGCCAGATCACCTTCGGCGGTAGCGGCGATGGTGAACGGACCGGGCTTGCCGCGCACTTGCAAGCTCGCGGTTTTCTGTTCGCCGCCGGCCAGCTTGAGCGTTTGCGGTTTGAAGGTGAACGCGAGATCGTCGGTGGGATCACTGCCGGAGAGCACGACCGCGCGCACCGGAGCGTCGGCTTCCGTGCGGCGATCCGTCACGGTGATTGTGAAATCACGCGTCGCGCGTTTGGGAGTTAGCTTGATTGAAAGCATTGAGAAAGCATTTTAGCATATCGGCTATCTACTGCTCGAAATCCCACTCACTTCCGCCGAGCATTCGCAGGCCGTAATCGTGTCGCTTCCTTTCGTCATCGTCCCTTTGTATTCGCGCGCGCCGAAATGCGCGGCCCAGCCGCCCAAGTTGAACGGCACCGGGCCGTCGGCGGGAATCCATTCGCCGTTGAATTTGCGCGCGACGTGAACGTGCGTGCCGGTGGCGTGCCCGCCCTCACACGACGGGTGGCCGATGAGATCGCCGGCTTCGACGGTGCGGCCGGCGGCAACGCGGCCCTCGGTGGCGATGTGCAAAAACAGGATCACCCACCCGCTCTGCTCGCGCCCGTCGCCGTCGAGGTCGAGCGTCACCACACCATCGCCGGATCGCACGACGACTCCGGCGACGGGCGCGGTCACCCATTCATCCGATTTCACGCAGCCGCCTTCCACCGACGGCGGCGCGAAGTCGAGCGCGGCCCACGGGCTGCCAGGCTCCCAGGCAGCATGCGGCCCGCTGATGAACAACCACTCGCGCCCGTCGGCAAACGGCAATTGTAGGTCGGGCTGAGTCAACCCTTCGGGGATGAGCGGCTCGATGGCCTTTTCGAACGGATCACCAAAAAGCGAATTGTAAGCCGCAAACACACCCTCCGGCCCGACATCCACCTGCCAGATCGGCTCTTTGTACAGCCGTGAAAAGACAAATTGAATTGCCACCGTGCCGGCGTTGAGTGTTGGATGAATGCGCTCTTGCGATCCGTCGGGGAAGTCGAGCGCGGTCACCGATCCATCGCGCCAACGGTAATAACCGAGATTGAGTGTGTCGGCCAGCCAATCCAACTGCTGGAACAACCCTTTGCGCGCCGGGTTGCGATAGTCGAGAGGGTAATCTTTGTTCTCCGGCGCGGCGGGGTTGCTCACCCAGCCCGATTGATAATCGAGGATGGCAAGCAGAATGCGCGGGCTGATCGAATGATTGTCGGCGACGATCTGCACCACTTCGCCGCCGGAGCGCATCGCGCCGCCGACGAACTCGCGGTGACGCGAAAGATAGCCGCCCTGTGAATTCACAAAGCCAATCGTGTCAAACCCGGCGACGCCGATGCTGTAAACCAACTCCGAGTCGGGGACGATTTCGAAATCGGGCCCGGTGGCGTCGAGCCGCGCCGGGATGAGAATGATTTCGTCGGGGACGAGCGAGTCGCCGGCCGTGAACCGGTTCACCGCCAGCAAATCGGCCAGCGGCACGTTGAAGCGTTGCGCCAACGCGTCAAGCGTGTCGCCGGATTGCACGCGGTACAGAAGAGTCTCGCCCGGGATCAGCGGCGGCAGGGGCGTGAACGGTGTTCCGGGTTTCGGCGTGGCCGTCGGCGAGTCGGTCGGCGCGGCAGCCAGAGTCGGAGTCGCAAATTGCGTGCCGACGGGCGTGACGTGGCCGCCGGGATTGTTCGGCACGCCGCGCGCGCAGGCGAGAGCCGAGAAAACCAGAATGATGAATGCGGAATGATGAATGCGAAATGGTCTTCGTTCATCATTCATCATTCCGCATTCCGCATTCATCATTCTATTGTCCTTCCAAAACAATCGCATTGATATCTCCGCGGCAATCGCACGCTTCCAATTGCACGTCGCCCTTTTGCAGCCAGCCGTCATACTCTCTGCCGGCCGAGACCAGCGTCCAACCGTCAATGTTGAACGGGATCGCGCCATCGGCGGCGATCCACTCGCCGTTGTATTTGCGGGCAAAGTGCAAATGCGTGCCGTTGGAGAAGCCGCCCTCGCACGACGGATGACCGATGTGATCGCCGCGCCGCACGTAGACCCCCACAGCCACGCGGTCACGGGTGGCGATGTGCATGTAGAAAAGATTCCAACCCGTTTGCTCTGCGCCGTCGCCGTCCAAATCCTCGATGACGGCCCCCTCACCGGCGCGAACGATCACGCCGTCGGCGGCGGCCTCCACCCAATCGTCGGTGGTGTCACAGCCGTTCACGCCTTCGGGCGGGCCAAAATCCAAGGCCGCCCAGGCGCTGCCCGAATCCCACCCGCCATGCGGCCCGCCGGTAAAATACCACAACGCCGTATGATCCCACGGCCAGTCGAGCAAAGGTTGTGCCAAGTCGGGCGGCTTCAATGGATCGTAGGCGTGAGCGAAGGGGCTGCCGAAAAGCGAAGCGTACGTGAGATCGATCCCGCCGGGCGACACTTGCTTCAGCCACTCCGCGCCATCGGCATGTTGGGCAAAGAAATATTGGACGGCCACCGTTCCCGCGTTGACTCCGGGCGCAATGGCCATCGCCGATCCGTTGCCGAATTCGAGCACGCCCATCTTCGCCTCCCGCCAGCCATAATAACCGGCGTTGAGTTGGTTAGCCGCCCAACCGAGTTGCCGCAACAGACCTTCGCGCCCAGGTTCGATTTGGCCCAATGGATACGTGTACGTATTCTCCGGCGGATACTTGAGCGTGACCCAGCCCGATTGATGTTCGAGCAGGGCGAACAAGAATCGCGGGTTAACCGAATACCGCTCGGCCACCACTTGCACGATCTGCGGGCCGGTGCGCGTGACGCCCTCGCGATCCGTTTCGACGTAGCGGGCGAGATAGCCGCCAAATTTTTCGGCCACCGCTTGCGCGTCGAAACCGATGGCGGCCGGGCCGTAGACCAATTCGGAGTCGGGGATGATTTTGAAACCGGAGGCGACCGGCAGAGAGGACGGGGGAACGATCAACTGCTGGCCTACGGATAGGTCGTCGGTTGGCATCTTATTTGCAACTTTGATCTCCTCAACCGTCACACCGTAACGTTCGGCGATCCCGCCCAACGTGTCGCCGGCGATGACCGTATAGCCTTGCGAATTCTTGCCGGGCGACGAGAGCCGGGTAGCATCCGGAGTCGGCGAACCGAACACCGGCAGGGTAGGCAACGGAGTGGCGGTCAGCCCGTAGTACACGCGCGGGGTGCTGGTCTGCGCCGGGACGGTCGGTCCCGCAGCCGGATCGAAATTTTCCGCTACTACCGTCACGTGGCCGCCGCCCGGATTTTCGCCAACAGGCGCGCGCGAACAGGCCAGCGCGGGAATCAAGAGAGAGAAAAAAAGAAAGAGAAAGAGGGAGAGGCGCGGCACGAGAGTTGATTCTACGCGTTATGCCAAAAAAAGCATAATCC
>CAYYCF010000176.1:0-1250 GCA_964470235.1 uncultured Anaerolineales bacterium
AAGTCGAGCAAGACTTCGGGCGTGTAGCCCAGCCTCTCCGCGATAGCCATATCGGGGCGGGCGATCAGGTCGGTCAACTGCTGGCCGATCACATCGCGCCGCTTGATGCCCAGCATCTCCTCGAGGGGCGGGTTGGCGAGCGCGACACGACCGTTCCCCTCGATCATCAGCACGCCCTCCCTGGTTGAATTCAACACGGCGACAATGAGATCGCGGCCTTCCGTCACGCGGCTGAAGAGGCGGGCGTTGTCAATTGCCACTGCCGCTTGCGCCGCCATTTGCGAAACGAAGCTGGCGTCGTCCTGGCTAAACCCATCCAATACAGACGATTCGAGCGTGATCACCCCCAGCGTCTTTGCCTCGCGGGCGATGGGAATGCTCAATTGCGACAGGGTGTTGCCGGTCATGTCGGCATAATCGGGGTCGTGCCGCACGTCGGGGACGAACGCGGCTTGCCCGGTCTGATGGACGCGCACGGTGATCGAGCGATCGGTCACGCTCAAACATGAGGGGACACCGGGCGGGTAGCCACGCGAAGCCGTCAACGCCAGGCAGTCCCTTTCGATATTGAACAAAAACAAACTTCCGGCGGTGGCGCCAGTGTATTCCATCGCCCGATCCAAAATCACTTGAAACAATCTATCGAGATCAAGGGTGGAGGTAAGTTCACGGCTGATCGTTTCCAACGCCTGCAGTTGTTCTACGCGGCGCGCCAAAGCTTTATCGGCGCGAGCGTACACGCGCGCATTGTACACGGCGAGCGCGGCCTGCGTGGCAAACGTCTTAAGTAGATCGATTTCCGCGCCGCGAAACCGGCGCGGCCCGGAGAAATACACGGCGAGAAATCCGATGATCTCGCCCTGCGCCGCCAGCGGCAGTTCGGCGAATGCGCCAAACCCCTCCGCGCGCGCCAGTTCGGCAAAATCCGGCGCGAGGTTGGCGGCGGCGGTGTCCGCCACCACCACCGGCTGGCCGGTGACGATCGCTTTCACGCGGTCATCATCAGTCATTGAGATCGCGCCGGAAGCGGTGAGATAGGCGCTGGTCAATCCTTTGGAGCGCGCCAGTTGAAGCGTTTGACGATCTTCCGCCAGCAAAAAGATGGCCGACTTTTGCGCGCCGAAGACGCTTATGACGGACGAGCAAACTAGATCAAGCACGCGCTCCGGATCGAGCGAGGCGCTCATGGTGGTCGAGATTTCGGTGAGCGTGCTGAGTTCGGCGGCGCGGCGAGTCTGCTGGCCGTACAT
>CAYYCF010000176.1:1350-5379 GCA_964470235.1 uncultured Anaerolineales bacterium
GGCGAAGAGGTGCGGATGACGTAATCGGTGAGGCGGTTGGCAAACGGCCTGGGCGCCCAAGTGGCGCGCTGTCCCTCCTTGACGGAAATCGGGAAATTGATCATTCCGGTTTCAAGATCGTGCAGGGCCACGTAAAAGTTCTGCACGCCGAGCAAAGAGGCCACTTGCAGGTAGATGATTTCTAACAGGGAATCGAGATCGAGGCTGGAGCGCATGGCCTGGCTGACGGTGTTGATCAACGTGATTTCGCGCAGCCGCTTTTCGGCCTGCACGCGCGCCCAGCCCAACGTGTGCATGATGACGGACACGACGGCCACCAGGCTCACCATCATCACGTACGCCCAGAATCCCAACTGGCTGTTGAGCAGCGCGCCGAAGACCGAAAACGGAATCGGCACGAGTTCCAGCGCGAGCATACCCCGCCGGTTGAGACTCACGTATCGCCGCAATGTTTCGCCGCGCAAGTAGATATCGATCAACAACAGCGCGTTGTAGCCGGTGTAAAATCCGGCGACGAAACCGAGCAGGCCGACGATGTTGGCGGTAGAGAACCCGGTGAAGGGATGTCCTCCGCCGGCCCACGAGTAAAGCGCGAAGGCGGCCAGCAACGAGAAGACGTGTTGGGCCACATCGAACGCCGCCAGCCCGATACGATCACTCGACGGCATGTCGCGATAGCCCGGCCCGCGCCGCCACACACTGCGAACCACGTCGCCCAATAAGACGCCCGCCGCCACCACGGCCGTGATGGACAACGGGCTGTACACGAGGACGTTGCCCAAGCTCACCAGATGCACGAGCGAGCCTTCGCCCATCGGCATGGGGATGCTGTAGTTGACGATGAAGGCCATGACCAACGCCGTGACGAGGGTCTCCGGCCAGCCGGGCCAAGCCGCCGACGCAGGATAAACGGCGGCGGCCAGCGCCAGGATCAGAACGGCGGCAGCGCCGAGGGTGATGCGAACCGCATTACGAAAACGATAAGGAGTCACGAATCAATCATCCGGGTCTTTTCCATTCAAACCACCGCTTGTACATCTGCTGCATTTGCGAGGCCGAGATTTTGCGGCCGCCCTCAAAATACGCGGCGGCGATGTTGCCAATGTGCCAGGCGCTGTTGGCGGCGACGGCGGCGGCCACCAGCGACCCGAATCCGGGAACGAGCTTCGCCAATTCCTCTCCCACGTATCGCGCCAACACGCCTCCGGCAATGGCAGTCAGCAGTTCACCCGCGTGCCGGGCCGTCATGCTCTCTCCATACAGTGCGGCCAGCCGCAGCACGAGCCTCATTTGGATGACGGACAGCGCAGGCACATCCAGGCCGGGAATTGGAAAGGCGGCCCACAGTCCGCTCCAGATCACGGCATCGCGGATCAGGCGGCGGGCGGCCCGGTCGCGAAAGGCCGGGAGGGCGCGCCCAATCGTCACGGTCAATCCGGGATACGATTCAATGATAGCCGGAATTATTTTGTCGGCAACCCCCTCGCCTGTTTTGGCCGAAAGCGGCACGACGGCGACGCCGCTGAGTTTGATCTGCAAGTCGCCCAGCACGGCGCGCAGGTCGCGGCGGATCAGGTCTATCTTGTTTAACGCCACCAGCACCGGCACGTTGCGCTCGCGGATGCGCCAATAGAGATCGAGGTCGCCCTGCCGCACTCCGGCCGAGGCGTCGAGCAAAAGGATGACGAAGTCAACCGTGTCAATGGCGTCCCAGGCGATTTTCGCCAGGTCCGCGCCGCCCGCAAGGACGGCGTCCCCGAAGCCTGGCGTATCCACCAACGAGAACGGCCCCATTGTTTCGAGAACGAGTTGACGGGTGGTGCCAGGCACGGCGGCCACGGGCGAGAGTGTCTTGCCTTTGAGCAAATTGAACAGCGTGGATTTGCCCGAGTTAACCGGCCCGGCGATGGCAATGCGGGCGCGGGCTTCGGCGTTCACCTCGGCGGCGAGGCGATCCCAGTCGAAGGTGTCGAAGAAGGCGCGAATGTCGGGGAGGCTTTTGGGGAGAGGCACTGTTTCAGCAAGAGATTTACCGCAGAAAACGCTGAGATCGCAGAGTTGATTTTGCCTAAATTCTCGGCGTTCTCTGCGCTCTCGGCGGTAAAAAAGTGGGCAAGGTGAGTTAAGGCGTCACGGTTGGCGTGTAGGTGGGCGCGGGCGAGCCGCCAAGTTGTTTAAGCAGAGTCGCCGCCTCAGTCTGCTGTGTTGCGCGCTTGCTCACGTTGAGGGCGAGCGCGGCCTGCAAGTCGGCCAGGGCGTTTTCCGTCTGCCCCGCGCCATTATGAGCCAGCGCGCGTTGATACAACGCGTCGAACGTCTGCTGATCACTGCCGGCATTCGAGAAAGCATCGGTGAGCGAGCGGATGGCGCCGGCGTATTGCGCCGCCCCCACTTGCGCCGCGCCCAACCAGTAAGACGGATCGAATGTGGTCGGGTCGCTCTCGACGGCTTTCTCAAGTTCGGCGATGGCCGTTTCGTATTCTCCGACGCGGTAATACGCGCGCCCGATGCCGACGCGGAAGCGCGTGGCAACGCCGAGCGCCAGGGCTTTGTCGAAATCAGTCCGCGCCGCGTCGGCGTTGCCCAAGAGCAGTTGCGCCTCGCCGCGCGCGACCAACGCCTCGCGCGGGTCCAACCGGTTGAGCGCAACAGCGCGGTCGAGATGAGTCAGTGCGCCAGCGGGATCGCCCAATCCCAAGTAGGCCTCGCCGGCCAGCGTCCAGCCTTCGGCGTCTCCCGGTTGATACGCGGTGTACGTGTTGAGCGCTTCCTGCGCGGCGGAGTAGTCTTCCAACGCCAGGGCAAGTTTCGCCCGCACCCGGTAAAGGTCGAGCACAGACGGGTCAATCTCGTTGCCGAGGTCCAACACGGTGCGGGCGTCGTCGTACCGACCAACCGCCAAGTACTGCTCGGCCAAGCGCCACATCACGACGACGTTTGTCGGAGCCAAGCTGCGCCCGGCTTCGAGTTCGTTTATCGCCGCCTCAGCGTTGCGGCGGCTGGCGTAAAAAATCGCGCTCTGAATGTATGGCTCGACCCACTGGGAGTCGGCGGCGCGGGCTTTGTCGTAATCGCCCAGCGGATTGCCGCCCAATTCAAAGTTCGCTTGCCCGTGCCCCAAGTGGCCTGGCGCAAAACTGGGGTTGAGTCTCAGGGCCGTCGAAAATTCATTGAAGGCTTTGTTGTAATCTTCGTTCTTCAGATAAATCTCGCCGAGGTAGTAGTGCGCCGAGTAGTTCGTTGGGTTTTGGGACAGCGCGTCTTTGAACAACCGCGTCGCCGTCTCGTAGTCGCCCGCGTTGTAGGCGCTCTCGCCGCGCGAATAAGATTCTTCCGGAAAGAACGGAAGAGTGAACAGCGGAGGCGTGGGAGTGAACGACAGGTTGAGCAATTGCGCCAGCGGCGTGAGATTGGCGATGGGTGTGGCGGTGCGGATTTCAGGCGTGGGTGTGGGAGTGAGTGTGGGAGTGGCGGTCAGCGTAGCAGTCGGCGGGAGGGGAGTCGGCGGCACAATGGAAGCCAACCGGATGCGCTCGAAAACAAGATTGGCTATGAACAATCCAATCACGCCAATCAAGAGCACCGCCGCCCCGCCGATGAGAATGTTTTCCAGACGGCGACTGCGGCGGAACGTCACGCGCCGCTTGGCAGGCGGCTTCAGTTTTTCGTCTGCTTCCATCGTGACGCCGACGATTTCGATGTCAAGGTCGGCGCGCAACTCAGGAGGCAGCGCGCCCAACAACGCCAGCCCGCGTTTAGCCGTTTTGCTGTTCGGGTTCAATTTGAGGGCATTGTTTAGGCAGTAGATACGCTCGCGGTCGGATTCGACGACGGAACTCATCCACAACCAGGCCTGCTCATTCTTTTGATCCTGCCTCAACAGGCGGGTGAGCTTCTCGCGCGCTTTGCCGCGTTCACCGGCGCGCGCGGCGTCAATGCCTTCGGCGAGGAGGTCAACAGAAGTTGCGGATGGCGTGGGCATGCGGGAGGAAGTTTAGCATGAAATGAGGAAGAACACAGAGGGAGGAG
>CAYYCF010000177.1:0-5367 GCA_964470235.1 uncultured Anaerolineales bacterium
CCCGGCGCGTTTACGCGGCGTTGTGTTTTGAATAGTTGCCATGACAGCTCTCCTTTCCCTTAATCATAGCCGCTTTCCGGTTGTCCAATGTAGGCCAAGTGTCACTTGACAACGGACGCGCTATTGCATACAATTCATGCAATTAGGACAATTAGTACAATTTGAGGATGCGCCGTATGATCGTCCGACTCGACCCCCGAAGCACGGAACCCATTTACTTACAAATCGTGTCGCAAATCAAACATTTGATTGCGGCCGGGAAACTGAAGCCGGACGATCAATTGTCGACCGTGCGACAGCTTGCGGTGGAACTGCGAGTCGATCCCAACACGGTGGCCCGCGCATACCGGCAGTTGGTCGAGGACGGTGTGATCGCCAGCCAACAGGGGCGCGGCACTTACGTTTTAGATCGCCCCCCACCCGCCGATCAACGCAAACAGCGCCGTGAGAAATTGCTCGCGGTGACGGATGCCTTTCTGCGCGAAGTGGAAAGGCTGGGCTTTGCGCCCGACGAATTGGAGAAAATCTGGAACGACCGTTTTGCCAACTGGCAACGGGCACAGAAACGATAGCTGGAGGCTATCACCATGAAACTGACAAAGACTAATCTCGACGCTTTTCAATCGAAACAGGTGAATCCGCTTTCGTTGACCCTGTTCTTCCTCTGCCTCGTTGGTTCGATTTTGATGGTAGCGACCCTCGATGGTAGAGTCAGCCAGAGCGTTATAGTGGCGATCATGATAGCGATCATGCTGCTTGGCGTTTACCTGCTATTTGCCCTCAAGATCGCCAACCAATGGGAGAAGGGCGTCGTTCTGCGCCTCGGCAAATTGCACAGCATGCGCGGGCCAGGCCTGTTTTGGATCGTGCCACTCGTAGATACGGTAACGGCGTGGATCGATCATCGCGTTACCGTCTCGCCATTTGCCGCCGAGAAAACGTTGACGAAAGATACCGTTCCGGTGGACGTGGACGCGGTGTTGTTTTGGGTGGTGTGGGATGCAGAAAAGGCGGCATTGGAAGTGAAAGATTACCAGGCCGCCATTTCGTGGTCGGCGCAAACCGCGCTCCGTGACATCATCGGCAAGATGATGTTGGCCGATATTTTGGTGGGCCGTGAGATGATCGATCAGGAGCTTCAAAAGATCATTGACCAGCGGACAACGCCGTGGGGCATTACCGTGCAATCGGTCGAGATTCGCGACATCGTCATCCCGGCTGCGCTGGAAGATGCGATGAGCCGCCAGGCGCAGGCCGAGCGCGAGCGCCAGGCGCGCGTGATCCTGGGCGAATCGGAAAAGCAAATTGCCCAGAGTTTCGCCGACGCTTCCAAATTCTACGCCAACAATCCAACCGCACTGCACTTGCGGGCGATGAACATGCTGTTTGAAGGGCTGAAAGAGAAAGGTGCGCTGGTGATCGTGCCTTCGTCGGCGGTGGACACGATGAATTTGGGCGGGCTCAGTGGCCTGGTGTCGCTGGCCGAATCGCAGCTTCCGAAGGAGGACAAATGAAGACGAGTGATATGACCCACCAAGTTTCTTGGGAATACCGTGTTCTCACTATCGGCAGCGCCTGGGGCACTAAAAATGAGAACATTGAAGCCACGCTGAATGAATGGGGACAAGAGGGATGGGAAGCCGTCGCCGTATACACCCCTTACGGCAGTGGCAAAGTGACGCTGACTGCCAAGCGGCCACTGTCGGAAGCGGAGCGCCGCCGCCGGGCGCGCGTTTCATGGGAAACACCATAGCCGACGACGAGGCAACTTGAATGCTCTACCTCACCTATCCGCTCGACGCGCTGATCATGATCGCCCTGCCGGTCGCGGTCGGCGCGCTCCTGTCCCGAAAGCTGGGCGCGAAATGGGGCCTGTTTGGCGTGGGCGCACTGACGTTCATTGCCTCGCAAGTGGTTCATATACCGCTCAACGCCGGTCTCACCGCGCTGTTTGCCCGCGGCATTTTGCCCGCGCCGCCGGCTGAATGGAAGCTGTTGTTCAACGCCACACTGCTCGGCGCCACGGCCGGGTTGTGCGAAGATCTTGCGCGGTACGTGGCTTACCGCTGGTTTATCAAATCGGCGCGGACGTGGCGGCAGGCGCTAATGTTCGGAGCAGGACACGGCGGCGCGGAGGCGATAATCTTGGGGGTGCTCGTCGCGGCTACCTTCGTCACCATGCTTTCTTTGCGCGGCAGTGACTTGAACTTCGTTCCCGCCGAACAGCGCGAATTGGCGGCACGGCAAATTGCGGCTTTCTGGTCGGCGCAATGGTACGACACCCTGCTCGGCGCGATCGAGCGGGTCTCTGCCCTGTGTGTGCAGGTTTCGCTGGCGGTGATCGTCCTGCAATCTTTCACCCGCAACAATCCGTTGTGGCTCGGCCTGGCTATCGTCTGGCATGCGGTCGTGGATGCCGTAGCCGTTATCGCGGCGCAAACGTGGGGAGTTTATTGGACGGAAGCCATCGTCGGACTCTTCGCTATGATCAGCTTGATAGCCCTCCTCGCCCTACGCCAACCGGAAAGGGAAGCCGCCCCTCCCGAGTCCGTTCCCCCAAGCCCGGTTCCGGTGGCCGCGCCCCGTCCCGCGCCCGAGCCTTTGAAAGAAAAATTGGAGGAGACCAAGTATCAATGATCAGAATGGAGTCTCTCACCAAAAAATTTGGGACGCTCACGGCAGTGGACTCGTTGACGTTGGAGGTGGCCGAAGGGGAAGTGTTTGGTTTCCTCGGCCCGAATGGCGCGGGCAAGACGACCACCGTGCGATTGTTGACTAGCCTGATCGCGCCAACAAGCGGACACGCCAACGTGAACGGACTCGAAGTAGGCCGCGACGACGATGCCATCCGCCAATGTGTGGGACTCCTCACCGAAACGCCTGGCATGTACGACCGGCTGAGCGCGGAGAAAAACCTGACAATCTTCGCCAATCTGTACGGCGTCAAAGATCCGTCCGGTCAAGTGCAGAAATACTTGCGGATGTTGGGTTTGTGGGAGCGGCGGCAAGACGAGGCCGGGAGTTTTTCCAAAGGGATGCGGCAAAAGCTGGCGATTGCGCGCGCGCTTCTGCACGAGCCGAAAGTGTTGTTCCTCGACGAACCCACGAGCGGCCTCGACCCCGAAGCGGCCAAACTCGTCCGCGATTTCATCGAGGAACTCAAGTCGGAAGGCCGCACGATTTTCCTCTGCACGCACAACCTCGACGAAGCCGACCGGCTGTGTGGGCGCATTGCCATTTTCAAGACACGGCTGGTCACGGTGGACTCGCCCGCTAATTTGCGGAAGCGATTGTACGGGCGAAAGGTGGTGTTTCACATGAAACAGATCGAACCGGATTGGGTGGAGGCCGTGCGCGGCCTGCCGTTTGTCAAAGGGGCGCAAACAGTGGACGCCAAGTTGGTCGTCGGGCTGGAGAATCCCGAGGCGGAGAATCCGGTCATTGTGCGGCGGCTGGTCGAATTGGGAGCCGAGGTGCAGTTCGTCGGCGAACTGCGGCATTCGCTTGAAGATGTGTATCTGCAATTGATCGGGAGCGCTGCCCAATGAATCGCATTCTGACTATCGTCGACAAAGAATGGGCCGAAGTGTTCAAGAACCGCATCGTTCTTTTCACCGTCGGCTTTCTGCCGTTGATCTTTACGGCCATGCCGCTGGGCATTCTGTATGCCACGCGGTCGTCCGTGTCGAGCGGCGATGTGTCCGACGTGCCGCCTCAGTTTCTGGCGGCGTGTGGGAACATCGCGCCGGGTCAATGCCTGCAAGTGTTTCTGATCAACCAGTTCCTGCTGTTGTTCATGATGATGCCTTTGATCATTCCGGTGGCGATTGCCGCGTACAGCATCGTCGGCGAGAAGACCACGCGCAGTCTTGAGCCGCTGCTGGCAACGCCGATCACGACGGTGGAATTGCTCGCGGGCAAAAGCCTCGCCGCCGCCATTCCGGCCATCGCCGCCACCTGGTCCGGCTTCATTGTGTTTTTGATCGGCGCGCCCATCGTCGGAGTGCAAGCGCCCGTGTTCGTGGCAATTCTCAGCCCGGTGTGGCTCTTGGCTATCTTCGGCGTCGGACCGCTGATGGCTATACTGGCGGTGAACTTTGCCATCGTTGTTTCATCGCGAGTCACCGACCCGCGCGCCGCCGAACAAATCTCGGCCGTGATCATCGTGCCGTTGATGGGGCTGATCTTCGGGCAGATCGCCGGGGTGATCATTGTGAATCTGCAATTGATGATCGTCGTGGCCGGCCTGCTGGCTCTGGCCGATGTCGGAATGGTCTACGTCGGTGCGCGACTCTTTCAGCGCGAGACGATTCTCACGAAATGGAAATGATCTGGCATGTCAAAACCATCAAAAGTTGAGACGGTAGTTGGATGAGTCGCGCTTCGATAACGGGCAGTGAAAGCGACTACACGTTACAGTGTAAGCGGTATTTCTTTCGTCACATCCGCCGCTTGAATTGCCCCTCATCTCATTGTATACTCCTCCTCATGCCATTTTTTGCTGAGGAGACATTATGAAAGTTTCGTGCCTGCAAGAGAATCTAGCTAAAGGTTTGAATATTGTCAGCCGCGCTGTGGCCTCGCGCAGCACTTTGCCCGTTCTCGGAAATATTTTGATCGCCACCGATCAGTCGCGCTTGCGGCTTTCGGCTACCAACCTTGAACTTGCCATCACCTGTTGGGTCGGCGCGAAGATTGAAGAAGAAGGCTCGACCACCGTTCCGGCAAAAACATTCACCGACATCATCAGCACCCTGCCGCAAGGCACGGTTGAAATGAACTTGAACGTGCGCATGCAATCGCTCAACGTGCGCGGCGGCACGTTCAACAACGACGTGAAGTGCATTGACGCCCAAGAGTTTCCGATCATCCCGCAAGCCGATATGACGCATAGCGTCAACCTCAACGTGGCCGATCTGCGCGAGATGATTGAGCACGTGGTATTCGCGGCGGCCACCGACGACGCCCGCCCCATCCTCACCGGCATCCTGGTCAAAGTGGACGGCGGCACCGTGACCTTCGCCGCCACCGATGGCTTCCGTCTCTCGGTCCGCACCGCCCATCTCTCCTCCTCGGCCAGTCAACCCGTGTCGGCCATCATTCCGGCGCGAGCGTTGGCCGAGTTGGGCCGCGTGGCCGGTGAACAAGAAGAGGCGGCTGTGATGACTTTGCCGCCGGGGCGCGGGCAGGTGATTTTTCATCTTAAAGATGTGGAGCTTGTTTCGCAATTGATCGAAGGCACGTTTCCGGATTACGAGCACATCGTTCCGCGCTCTTATTCGACGCGCACCGTCATGTCTACCGAGGCCTTTCGCAAAGCGTGCCGCGCCGCAGACATTTTCGCGCGCGAGAACGCGCACACGGCGC
>CAYYCF010000178.1:0-5319 GCA_964470235.1 uncultured Anaerolineales bacterium
CTTGCCGGATCGCCGGTGAATGATTTGCCATTGGTGCGGTTGGCGATCCTGAGCATCAAGTCGGTGTTGGCCCCGTCGCCATAGGCGATGGTGAACACTTTGACGCCTTCTACGTCTTCGCCGCTGGGCAGGCAATCGAACATTTGATTCTCGGTTCGGGCGCTAGCGGTGTCCTCGCCGTCCGAGAGCAGAACTATGCCATACAGCCGCCGCTCGCCGTTGGCCTCGTGGTCGGCTTGCAGTTGATTTGACTTCTCGGCAGCGGCGCACATCGCATCGTACAGCGCCGTGCTGCCACTGGCGAATACGCCGTTGAAGGCTTGCACCAACGACTCGCCCACGTCGCCGGCGCGCCCGCCGCCCACGTCGTACACGGCCGATTCAAATCCGAGCACGTAAATCTCGTCGTTCGGATCGAGGCGGCTGACGAAGTTGATCGAACTCTCCACGGCGTTCTTGATCTTGTCGCCTTCCATACTGCCCGACGTGTCCAGCACCAGCAGGATCGTGGCTTTCTTTTTCGTCTGATGGAAAACGTCCTTCACCGCTTCGGCAACGGCGGCGGAGGGGCTTTCGAGCGAGGGCACGCTGGAGCGGTTGACGCGCGGGTCGGCGCCGTTCTCCAACGCAATGGGCGCGTGCAGGGGAATGCTCTCGTCAATCGGGCGCAGATAATTGTCTATCGCCATCGCCTGTTGCTGCGGCGCGAGCAAATAGTCGCGGAATACATTCGCGGCTTCGCGCTGTTCCGGCGTCACCCAATCGCCGTCCAAAAGGCAATAAGGCTGTTCGCTCCAGAACGTACCTTTCGATGGAAAGATGAATGCCAGCGGAAAGCGCAGCGTGTTGGCGAACTCGGCGTTGGTCTTGAGCGTTTCGGCTTCGCTGGTAGTCACCCCGTGCAGATAATCCGGGCCGCGCTTGGCCAACACTTGCATCAGCGGCCGGTTCTGGATACCGTAGTGATAGGTGTTCTGCTCGACGCTGGCAAACGCCTCCACTACTTCTTGCGCGTAAACTTGATCGGCGGTGAGGCCGCTGGTCTTGCCTTCAATGGAGTACGCCAGCGCGGTCATCATCAACAAACCGACGTTGGAATAATCGGGATGCGTGTGGCCGAACTTGAACTGCCCCCATTCGGGGTGGCCGACACTGGCCCAGCCTTCGGGGTTGGCGGAGAGCGCGGCGATGTCGTCCCAACTGATCGGCTTGTTCGGCCAACCGAGCGCTTCGGCCATTGGTCGCCACAACGCGAATCCGATCGGCGCGAGAACGGTGGGCGGGCAGTCTTCCGACACCAGCGGCTTGCTGTTGCGATCCATCCACACCGTGTTCGCGCCGTCCACCCAACTCTGATCGCCCGGACTCCACACCGTCGGCGTGCTCTTGCCGTCGAGGATGGATTTCTGCGAGCCGCCGGAGGTGACGTGCGTCACTTCGACGACGATGATCTGGCCGGAGGGCAGGGTGTGCTCTTCGGCGTTGAATTGCGCGGCGACGGCATTCATCCAATCTTCTTTGGTGTTGGATGAAGAAATCTGGACGGTGACTTTGCCCGCGAAAATATTGGGGATGCGAAAGGAACCGGCCACCGCCGCCACCCCCGAACCGATCCAATCGCGCAGGGGTGCGGGCGCGATCCGCGCCACCGGCGAGGAGACGAGTGCGGCGACGAAGACGACGATGGAAAAGAGGGTGTAGAGGGTGAAGAGCAGTGAGTTGAGTCGTGGCGTGCGCATGGCACGATTATACTCGCTTACGTTGGTTCCATTGTGTAAAGTGGCAACAGCCGCTTCTCCGTTTCGCTTTCAATGCGGGCAACCACTTCGACCAGCCCGGCCAACGTCGAGTGTTTGATTTTTCGCCGCAACAGTTCGTCCACCTGAAAGATGCCAGCCGAATTGCTCATGCGAATTTCGATTCGCACCGGGCGCTTTTCGCCTTCCTTGATCGTCACGTCGTCTATCGCGGCGGCGGAGACGGCGTGGATGCTCGAACTACCGGCCTCGAAAGGAATCCGCGAACGCCCGGCCGACATATCGAGCGCGTCGGCCACTTTCAGCACGCCCGCTTCCAACGTGAGACAGCGCATATCGCCGTGATGGGCGATGATGGCGTGCAGTGTTTCTGACACAATGATCGTGCGCTCACGGAGCTTATAAATGTCGGCCAGCAGTTCTTTGGCTTTGAGATTCGCCAGCGCCAGACTCATTTCTTCGTGGTTGTCGCGGTGAATTGAAATGCCCAGGTCGTGCAGGGCGGCGGCGAGAACGACGATCACTTCGGCGTCGTCGGCTTCCAAGTGGTGGTTGGCGACGACGCCCGGAACATGCCCGGCCTCACGCAGGAGGCGCAGTAACCTGAGCGCGGCATTGGCGACGATGCGGATGTGCACTTCACCGTGATCGCTCATGCCCAGTCGGTCAACGGCGTTGACGTTGGCGCACCGCCACAACTGCCACAGTTCTTCGTCGGCGTTGATGCGCCCGACCAACGTCTGCAATTTGGGGTTGTGCTTGGCCGGGACCGAAAACGCGGCGGCTTCGGCGTTCTTATCCGGTGCCGCCGTTTCTTTGGCTTCAGAAATATTGTTCATTGATTCCTTGGCGCGCAGAGGCGCGGCGGCACGATCTAGCCTTCAGTGTTCGCAAGTCGCGGTCAAGCGCTGTGCGCAATTGTGGGATCATAGCAACGTTCGGTCGGCGGCCAATCTCGACGATGGCGTATCCGGCGCGAAGGCTTCGCCCCCACCGAGGCATAGCGCGCATAGCGGCTCAGGCGCGGATTATTCGCCCGTGCCCTCGATCTGCTCGGACAGGTAGTTCTCCAGCCCCATCTGCTCGATCTGGGCACGCTGTATTTCTGCCCAATCCACATGATCCTCTTCCATCTTGAGGATGCGGATCAACAAGTCGACGCTGGCCTGGTCGTCCACCTCGTGCGCCAGGCGGATGGCGGCGTTGTAGGCGCGTACCGCCGTGAGTTCGGCCTCCTGGTCGTTGCTGACCATCTCCAGTACGCTGTTGCCGATCTTCATGGGGTTGAGTTTAGAGACGACCGGCTCGCCTTCGAGAAAGATGATACGTTGAATGAGCCACTCGGCGTGGTGCATTTCATCGTGCGCCTGTTTCTCGATGGCTTTGTGCAGTCGGCCGTAGCCCCAGTTGTCGCACATCTCCGCGTGCACCATGTACTGGTTGATGGCCGTCAGTTCATCGGCCAACAGTTGATTGAGCGCCTCGAGGATTTTTTCATTGCCTTTCATGGTTATGCTCCTGTTGCGTGGGTTGATGGGTCAGCGGGATTATAATCCGTATGGTTACGGCTCAACGAGCGGAAGTGTCGTTCGTATTCATAACGGCTATAACACTGCAATGCGCCGGTCAGATACGAATTCGCGCACCGCAGTGTCGTCGGGGACGGTGATGAGGCGCGGATCGGGATGATCGTCGTGGTTGAGGAAAAAGTGGTACACAACTTCGCCGCCATCCAACCAGCGCGGGCGGCGGTAAACCGGCGGCGCAATCCTCCAGCCTTGGTCCAGAGCGGCCAGCAGTTGCAAGTAGCGCATGTTCCCGGAGCCGCCGTGCGCGGGTTGAGCGAATATAGCCCATTTCTCTTCCTGCCGGTTGAGCATGAGGTTCATTGGAGTTGCCCTCCTAAAAAATGATTTGAGGACTGCTTCTTATAGCGGGGCGTCCGGCCCGGCGCTCAGTTCCTTCAATTCGCCGCTGGCGATGAAGATAACGCGCTCGGCAATGTTCACCGCGCGGTCGCCGATGCGCTCCAAGTTGTGCGCCGCGAAGAGCAGCCAGAGCGCGCGAGTAGTCGTGTGCGGATCCTCGACCATGAACGACAGGAGTTCGCGGAAGATTTGCTGGTACAGCCCATCAATTACGTCGTCACGGGCGGCGACGGCGCGGGCCGATTCCACGTCCCGTGAGACAAAGGCATCGAGCGCCTGCTTGAGCATCTGGCGGCATTCCTCGGCCATACGCGGCATGTCAATCAAGGGCTTCAACAGCGGCTCGTCGCCCATCTTGAGCACGATCTTGGCGAAACCGGCGGCATGGTCGGCCATGCGCTCCATATCGCTCACAATGCTCATCGCTGCAACGACTTTTCTGAGATCGCCCGCCATCGGCTGCTGGGTGGCGATCAACGAAAGGCAGGCCTCTTCAATTTGAAAGCGGAGGGTGTTGATCTCGGCATCGCCGGAGACGACCTGGCGGGCGAGAGGTAGGTTGCGGTCGGCCAGCGACCGCATGGCGCGGCTGATCGCCTCGTCGAGCATGCTGCCCATGCGCAGCAGATCATCCTGCAACGTCCGCAAGTCGCGGTCAAGCGTGGCACGAATCTGCGAGGTCATAGAATCGCTCCTTCGGGCAGAGGCGCATGGGTCAGGCCGCCGCTCTCTAGCAAATCGGCGAAGTGCGGCGGCAGGCCGGAGTCGCGCACCGCGCGCGCCGCGGCGGCCACGTCGTAAGCTACGCGGCGAAATTCAACGCGCGGGCGGCGGCCCATTTCGACGATGGCGTATCCGGCGCGCGGGTCGCCGTCCTTTGGTTTGCCCACCGAGCCGGTGTTGACGAACAGAGTCTTGCCGCCCCATTTCTGATACGGCAGATGAGTGTGGCCGAAGAACAGCACATCGCACCCGGCTACTTTGGCAATGCGCTCAAAGGTGGCGTCGGGCCGGTCTTCGTAGAGATACTCGTTGATTTTGCGCGGACTGCCGTGAACGAACAGGAGGCGCGCCCCGGCCCATACTTGGCGGATCTGTAGGGGCAAGCCGCGCAGATATTCTTTGCTGTCGTCTGTGGTGTGCAGGCGCGTCCACATAAGCGATTCGTGCCCGCGCTGATGATCTTGAGGATTGCGGTACACACAGCCGCAATCGTCAAGATCGTAGCCCACGCCATCGTCGTAGTTGCCCATCACCGTCGGGATGCGCCGGTCGCGGATGAGGCCGACCACTTCGTTGGGATGCGCGCCGTAGCCGACCAGATCGCCGAGGCAGCACAGCAAGTCGGGATCGGCCTGATCCAAGTCGTCCAGCACCGCTTCCAGCGCGTGCAGGTTGGCGTGAATATCGGAAATCACTGCGAGTTTCATCGGGTCTCCAGTGGTTACAGCGGTTCAAGGGTTCGGTTCATGAGTTACCTGACTCGACAGTTGTCAAAGGCGTTTCGGCGATTCCCGACGCCATCCAGACCATGATGCAGTCGGCGCTGGCAACGTTGGTCGCCAGCGGGAGATTGTGAACGTTGCACAGCCGGAGCAGGGCTTGAATGTCCGGCTCGTGCGGGTGTTTGTCCA
>CAYYCF010000179.1:0-2111 GCA_964470235.1 uncultured Anaerolineales bacterium
TAGAAATACTCGCGCAACGGTTCAAGCTCCGGCAGTTCAACCGACACCACCGGCTTGCCCGCGCTCAAGTATTCGTAAAACTTCACCGGGTTGATGGCGCGAGTCAGTTTTGTGATCAGGAACGGGATACAGGCGACATCAAACTGCTGGAGATATGCCGGAAGTTCGTCGTAAGATTTTTCGCCCGGCAGGTGAACATTGCGAAGCGGCTTGAAGGGCGAAACATCCGCGCCAAACGTGTCGCCGATGAGGACGAACTGCCAATCCGGCCGCCGGGTTGCGGCGGCGCGCACCATCTCCACGTCGAACCAGTCGGAGATCGCGCCGTAGAATCCGATGATCGGTCGGTTCAAATGGGCCAGAGGATTGCCGGCGCGGGGCCGGTTGAAGTGATCGAAATCAACGGCGTTGGGGAGCAAGAGGGCGCGGCGGGCGTGTGGCGCGATCTTTCGATGCAGCGTCCGCGAAGTGGCGACAACCAGATCGCTTTCCTTTATCAACGTTTCTTCTTGCTGAAGCATGATCGGACTGTTCGTCGCAAATCCGCCGTGCTCGTCCATGCAGTCATAAACAATTTTCCAGCCCCACCGTTCCCGCGCCGCCAGCGCCAGCGGAGTCCAGAAAGGCAAATCAACGATGCAAACGGCTTCGACGATCCCCGCCGTTTTGCGAACATCGTCCAACGCCGAGATAAATTTTTCCAGCATCGCGGGTGACATCGCGCTGGAATAGATATTCAAATCCGGCGCGCCAGGCAGTTGCACGCCAACCACCCGCCCGGCTATGTTTTGCAGAAGTGGAGCGGGGCCGTTTTGGTGGAGCGTGGTTCGCAAATAAAAACAGCGGTGGCCGTCTCGCGCAAATTGCATTGCTAACTGTTGAGGCCGTTGAAAGCGAAATTCCCAATCAATGACCGGAAAGCAAACGACGTCGTGCCGCGCAGGAGATGAGCCGTCGAGCGCGGTGAGCGTTTCAATTCGCACCGGTTGATCGGCCAGGCGAGGAGGGCGGGCGCGGCGATACGCTTGCACAACGGAACGGCGGAGCGGCACCGGGAGGAGCTTGCGAAGCGCTTCGCGGAAACCGGAATAAGCGGTGCTCACGCCATCATACGTGCGCCAATAGAGCGACATGAGTTTCCAATGTTTCGAAGCGTGGATTTTGCCCAGAGCCTGTTCGCGCTCGCCGACTTGCGCTTGCAAGTCGGCCACAGTGCGATCCCGATCATTTAACTGCCGTTCCGACTCCGATCTCAGGTCAGCCATTGCCAGGTTATGCGTCTCTGCCTCTTGCGCCGCCGCCGACCGCAAATCGCCGATCACCCGTTCACGCTCGTCCGCTTGCGCGCCCAGTTCGGCAATGGCCCGATCGCGATCCTCCAATTCTGCCTGCATCCGGCTCTGCAGTTCAGCATTTGCTCGCGCGTGTTCATTCGCCCGCGCGCTCAACTCTGTTTGCAAATCGGCGACGGCTTGACCGCGCTCGGCAACTTGCGCCGCCAGCATCCGCGCCTGCGCCTCTTGCTCGATGCGCTTGCGAGTTTGAGACAGCGCCAGGCTTTTCAATACATCCACCGTCGCGGGCGTGACGGGTGATAGCTTCGCTCCATCCAATAGCGCGACGGCTAACCGCGCATTCTCTTGAGCGGACACCGACAACGCGCCGGCCGACTCTTTCAGCCGCGCCGACAGCGCGCCCCGTTCCGCAAAAGCGGTTTCCATGCGCTCCACCAATCGCCCGGCCGTCACTGCGCCGAGATCAATGGCGTAGTCTTCTACGCCGGCCATCTTCATCACGCTGCGAACCTTCGGGTCGTAAACCAGCCCCACCGCCGGCACAACGGATGAAACGGCGAAGATGAGCGAATGCAGGCGCATTCCCAGGATCAGATCGCACTGACTCAGCGCGGCCGCCTTTTCTCGAACACTGCTGTTTTCGGGCAGTATCATAGTCCGTCCGTTGTTTCGCATCCCGCTTCGGACCCGATCGGCAACGGCGGTGTCATTCTGCAAATATCCTTTGCCCTCTTGAAACGGGACGAACACGATAGCGCCACCGTGCCGTTCAACAAAAACATCCAGCGCCTCCGCAACTTGCCGTTCCCAATAGTC
>CAYYCF010000179.1:2211-5308 GCA_964470235.1 uncultured Anaerolineales bacterium
GTCGCGCACGGTGATGAAGGTCGCGGCGTCGAAGGCGGCGCGGGTATGCGCCTGGCCGACAGCGCTGAACAACGGACCCACCCCGACGGCGTACATCATCAGGGGTTTGTCGAGGAGAGAAGCCAGTAGAGGGATGCCGCCGAAGAAGGCAATGCCGGCGTGATGTTGAGTGAGCAGGGAGTCAGGATCGAATCCCCAATAGTCGTGAAACAGCCCGCCCCCGCCGAGGATAACCAGATCACTGGCGGCAACCGCCTGCATGATCTTCTCCACGTCAGTCCACAACACTGCCGCCACGCCGTGCGCCGCCTCGGTTTCCGGCGGGTTCCCGGAGACGACGGTCATCTTGAGATCGGATCGCAAGGCGCGCAGATCAGAAATGATCGCCGATAAGATCGCCTCGTCCCCGGCGTTGCCAAAGCCGTAATAACCGGCGATCAATAGGGTTTGTGGATGTGTGGTCATACCAGCAATAAAGCCTACATCGCGCTCCGCCAATGCGCTTCCCATCTCTGCGCCACTTCGTCCCAATCGAGCGGGGCGGCGATGGCCCGGCGGCGGATGGCATCGGCGGCGGCGGGGCGGCGGGTCAACTCCAGAATCAGGTCGGCGGCGCGGCGGTGTGTGCTTGGGTCGCTGTGTGCGCCTTCGATCAAAAATCCGTTCTCACCATCGCGGATGATTTCGGGGTACGCGCCGACCGGACTAGCAAGGACAATACACCCGGCGCGCATGGATTCGGCCACCGCCAACCCGAACGATTCTTCAAGCGATTCGAGATTCATGCTGAACCCGCGCGCCAGCCATTCGCGCGCCAATTGTCGCTGCCCGATCAGGCCATGATCGAACACACCCGGCTCTGGGGCAAGCGGCTGTTGCTCTTCTCCCCACAGCGCACTACCGCCGTAAACGTGAAGCGTGAAACGCAAATCTTCGGCCCTCAGTAATCGCAAAACAGCAATGGCCTCGTTCAATCCTTTGGACGGGTGCGCAGCGTAGGCGAGGGCACATGGATTGCGTTCCGGCAACGGCGGCTGAGCGAAGAATTCGCCCACTACCCCGCGCGGGCAGACGAAAATTCTTTCGGCGGGAATGCCCCAACGCTCTACCACAACGTTGCGGATGAAATTACTCGGCGCGCACACGAGATCAAACGGCATGCAATCCAAGCCCCGCGGCGGATGCGCGCCGTGCGCCATCAGAATCCGCAGTTTGGTTTGATTGCGCGCCCCGCGCAAAGGGCTGAGATCGTACGCGCCGCCGCTGGTGCTGGCGATGAAAATGTCCGTCTCTAGCTGGTTCAATCGCGTGAAGTGGCGATACTCAACGCCCTCGATCACGCTTTCTTCCGGGCAGTTCACGTAGGCAGTGACGCGATGGCCGCGATTCGCAAGCGCATGCGCCAGCCGGATGCGCGAGGTCACGCCGCCGCCCACGCCGCGCTCGTCCAGCGCGCGAAGGTCGTAGGTCAAATGGGTATCCGGGCAGTAGAAGGCGATCCGATTCATGGGCCAAGATAGAGACAACGGATGAAACGGATTCTAACGGATATTTCTCTCATCCGTTTCATCCATTCCATCCGTTGTCAAAAAACACGGCAAGACAATTGTTACTGCGGCAGCGGCAGGTTCTTCGCCCTCACCATCATGTACGCCGCCCAAGCGCGCGAGACCAGATCATTCGGGCAGTACAACGGCTTGCCGCTCACGGCGTCCGTTCCGCAAGCAGGCAGCAGCCCGTCGCGGTAGGCTTGTTCCGACCATTTCGCGCCCCACCAATTCACATCTACATCGGCGAACAACGCCGTCGGCGCGGGCGCAGTGTAACTCGTGCCATACTTGATCTTCAAGTAGAAGACGCTGGCCTCGGCGCGGGTGTGACTCTGCCAGGGGCAATAGAGGCGCGGGTTCGTGTTGCACCCGGCGGTGAGGCTGGAGGCCCACAAGCCCTCGGCCCACTTCTCCGCCCAACTACCCTGCGCCCAATCGTCGGCGAAAGTACCGCGAGTGGACGGCGCGACGTACGCCGTTCCATACTGCCCGCGCAAGACGAACACCGCGCTCTGGGCCCGATCCAATATCGTGTCCGGGCAATACTTGGGCGGGCTGGAACTGCAACCGGCAGTGAGGCCATTATTCCACAACGCCTGAATGTATTGATATTGCGGATGATCAAACGGCACGTCGCCAAAAGTGGATTGCTCGAAGTTGGCCGTCACCGTCTTATCGGCATTCATCGTCACCGAAACCGGGTTCGCCGTTCCGCTTGCGTCGCCGCTCCAATTGAGGAAGCGATAATAGCTTGAACTCGCGATGGCCGTGATCTGCGCCACAGTGCCTTGCGTGTATTTGCCGCCGGCGCAATTCGACGGCGTCCACGAGAACGCGCCGCCGCTCGATGGATTGCTGATCAGAGCCAGCGAATAGCACGGGATCGGCGTGGGCGTATTCGTCGGCGTGTTGGTGGCCGTGAAGGTGGGAGTCGGAGTCGGCGTGTTGGTGGGTGTCCACGTTGGCGTAAAGGTGGGCGTGTTCGTCGGAACGCACGTCGGCGCGGGGGTCGGAGTCGATCCGGCGGCGGGCGCGAATCGCAGCGCGAGTCCATTCGACAGCGCGCCGGTAAGGTTGTAGCTGTGCTGAACGCCCACGGTTCCGCCTGCGAATTCAATGCCTATCGTGGCCAAGCGCCCGTCGGCATTCGCGCCGTTGAGCGAGTTGTATTGGAAGATGATCTCGTTGGTGGTTTCGACCAGAATCGCCTCAAACGTGAGCGCGCCTTCATTAGAATAACGCGGCACGCCGTTCCATTCGACGACGAACTGGCGGTTAGGCGCGGAGCCGGTGGTGGCGTAGTAAATGTTGCCGCCGTTGAAGGGGTTGAGGTCGTCCCAGAACGGAGCCACAAATTCGTTGGGCGCGGCGGTGTTGGGGATGGCAACGTTATTGTATTCGGCGGGGGCGTCGTTGGTAAAGGCAATGAAGCCGTTGGTGCTGATGTAGGCCGTCGCCCGCGGCTGGCCGTTGAAGGTGAAGGTGAACGGCAGGGTGACGGCGAGGAAGTTGTCGTCGGAATGCAGGCCGGTGTTCGTGCCGCCGGT
>CAYYCF010000180.1:0-2634 GCA_964470235.1 uncultured Anaerolineales bacterium
TTTTTCTGCCCGTGTTGCCCTACTCATCCTGTAATATAATCGCCCCATCCCATACCTGTTTACCTGTTTACCCGACTACCCGACTACCCGACCACTCGACCAAACTATGCTCTCCTCCCTCCGCTTCTCACGAATCGTTTTCATCGCCGCCATCGCCGCCGCCATTTTATATATCGCTTCGTACGTTCTGTGGCTGAGCGCCGGAGTCACGTTAGACACCGGCACACACGCCGCGCTGGAACTGGCCGCCGGACGCCCCGGCCTGTGGGGCATCGGCTATCTTCTTCAAGCGTTTGCGTTTTTATTGTGGGCGCTCGTGCCAATCGCCGTCGGGCAAACGTACCGCAGCCATGCGCCGGGCATCGCCCAATTCACCATGGTCGTCGGCGGCTTTGGATTCGCCTGGCGGTCGCTGGCCGACTTTGCCCGCGCCGGAAGCATGGAATACTTGGGTCAACTTTACGCCGCCAATGATCCGGCCGCGCGCCTCTTCGCCGAGCAAATGGCAAAGTGGGCGCAGTTGTGGACGTTCGGCGCGGAGTGGGAGATCGTCGGCAACGGTTTGGCCTTCGGCGTGTTTGCTTTTTGCGTGGGACTCTTAATTGTCACCGCCGGCCGCCGCACGCTTGGATGGGCAGTGGCCTTGCTGGGCGGCCTGGCCGCCATCAGCTTGATCGGCACGGCGATCTATTACGTCGCAGGCATCCGCACAGCCGTCGGCATCATCAGCGTGCCCGGCATCGTCGCCCTCGTCACCGCGCCGCTGTGGCTGGCCTGGTTCGCGTGGTTAGCCGACAAACAACAATGACCGTGTAGCGTCCGGCAATTTTTCCATATGATTTGCCCCAGTTGCGGACGCGAAACCGACTCCCCCGAAACGTGCGCGCACTGCGGCGCGACCCTTTTACCTCAACACCGTCTCCCTCTGGGAATCTTCAAATGGGCGTCGCTCCTCCTGGCTATCGCCGGAGTGATCGCCCTCCTTGTTTCCGCTTCCCACACCGCCGCTCCTCAAATCGCCATCGGCGAGATCGGCGCGACGATGAATCTCGCTTACGTGCGCGTGAGCGGCACGGTAATCAGTTCTCCCAAATACGATCCCGACTCCGGCTATCTTTCTTTTCGCATGGACGACGGCACGGGCGAGCTGACGGTGTCGTCCTATCGCGCCGAAACGCAAGCGCTCGTCAACTCAAATTCCGTTCCCGCCCTCGGCGACCGAATCGCGCTCGAAGGCACGCTCCGTTTGCGCGAAGACTCTAGTGCCCTCACCCTGGTCGCGCCGGAGCGATTGACGATTGAACGCCCCGCCCCCGTCGAACGAGCCATCGGTTCGCTCTCGATTGACGACGATGGATTGGCAGTATTGATTCGCGGCCAGGTGCGCGACGTGCGTGAACCGTATCCAGGTTTGACCCTCTACACTCTTGGTGACGCTTCCGGCGAAATGGATGCCGCGCTCTACCGTGACACCATCTCCCTTTGGGGGGAACCTGCTTCCGTTGCGGCAGGCGATTCAATTCAAGTCAACGGCGTAATCACCCTCTACCGTGATACCCCTCAACTGATCATTACGACGCCCTCCAACATCCAACTTCTCGCCGCACTTCAGGCGTCCAACTTCCCATTCGCGCCAACGACATCGCCCACCCCCGCCGCGCTCGCCGCCGCCCCCACTCCCGATCTGCGCCCCACCCTGGTTCCTCTGCCGCCTTGCGCCGACGCCACCTGCACCCCCGTTGCCAACGCCACCGTCGGCCAGAGCATCACCGCGGAGGGGCAGATCGTCCTCGCCGAAAGTTACGCCGGTGGATTTAGATTCGGCCTGCGGGACTCGACCGGCACGATCACTCTGCTTTTGCCAGAGTCGATCTACAAAACGATACCCGCTCTCGACACGCTCCGCCCCGGCGCGGTCGTGCGCGCTGCCGGAAGAGTGGCCGTCTATCAGGGCGATATGCAACTCGAACCGGCCTCCGCCGCCAATGTTTCGATCCTCGTCCCCGGCCAGCCGTCCGACGAACTCCCCATCGCCATCGGCCAAATTGCGCTGGGCGACGTGAACGACACCCTCACCGTCGAAGGAAACATCACCGCCGCCGAAACATTCTCCCAAGGCCTGCGCGTCACCGTGACGGACGACACCGGATCGATCACGCTGTTGTTGTGGCAAAACGTCTTGAACTACGTCCCCGCTTCCAATCAACTTCAACCCGGCCCGCGCGTCCGCGTCACCGGACTGATTCAAGAATACAAAGGCGCGCTTGAGATCGTTCCACAAATTGGGTTTGACGTAATCGTCTCGCCTTGATGTAAAATTCAAGCAGAGGGAATCGCAATATGACTACCTATCGTATTCACTTGATTTTAGAACCAAATCCCGATGGCATTTTTACAGTGACTAGCCCCGACGTGCCGGGATTAGTCACCGAAGGCGAATCCGCCACTGAGATTCAGTTCAATGTTCAAGAAGCGTTGAACGCGCTCTTCGAAGCGTGGGCAGAGTTAGGCCAATCTCCTCCGCCTGCGCTTCAGCCGGTCACCACTGACCACGAACAGACGATTGAAATGCTTGTCACTGCCGCATGAAGTACCGTGACGTCGCCAAACGATTGCGCGACCTGGGATGTGAAG
>CAYYCF010000180.1:2734-5259 GCA_964470235.1 uncultured Anaerolineales bacterium
AATTCCTCTCCGCCTGGTCGCAACTTATCGCCGGAGCGATCACGTTTCTCCTCTCCGGCTTGCTCGGCTTCGTCCTCCTCTATCGCTCGCCCGTGCCGATCACTGCCGCCTACCAAAACTTGCTCCCGGCCTTCGTCGGCTTCTTCGCTATTCCCGGCGTTCTTCAACAATTGATCACCGGAGCGCGTCCGCCAAAACAACACCTGGCGCAAACGCTCGACGCCACGCCTGAACTGATCGCGCGTGGCGTGGGCGCGGGCGCGTTGGGCGGGTTGTTTGCCGCGTTCTTTCCGGTAGTCACCGGCGGCATCGGCGGGTTCATGGCCGGGCACGCCACGGCGCAGCGCGATGATCGACTCTTCCTCATCTCGCAGGGCGCGTCCAAATTTCTTTATTACGTCGGCGCATATCTTTTCTTTTTTGCGCCAGGCCTGCGCCTCACGCGCGGCGGCCTGGCTTCCATCATCTCCACGCAATACACGGCGGTCACGCCCGATTCGTATTGGCTGGCCGTCGCCTGCCTGGCGCTCTCCGGCGCGTTGTCATTCTTGATTCTGATTGGATTGGGCCGCGCCCTCGTTTCGATCATCCCGCGAATCGATCACCGGCTGGTCGCGGCCGGGACACTGACCCTATTGATTGCCATCGTGCTGGCCGCCACCGGACTCGGCGGGCTGGCCGTCGCCGTTGTGGCTGCCGCCATCGGCCTCATCCCTGTCTTCTGGCGCACACGGCGCATGCACTGCCTCGGCGTTTTGCTTCTGCCCGTCACCTTGAACATGGCCGGCTGGGGAGGGATGGTGGCGAAGTGGTTGGGGTTGATATGAATCCGGGTCGAATTTCCGATACCGCGTACGATCATCCCCGCATGACTCAAATCAATCTCACGACCGACGTCGGGCGACCGGCCACATTGGCCGTCCGTCGTCTGTCGTCCATCGTCAGCCTGTTCGGCTGGACTCCCTCCAGTTATCTTATCCTGAGCCTGTTTGCCGCCACGTTGTTCGTCATCAGCGTGGTGTGGTGGCCGCTCGTGGAAGCCAACGTGCTTCTCTTCGATTGGAGTCAGCCCCTGTGGCCGCAAATTTGGTTGTACATGGATTGGCTGCTGTTGGGTGTCTTCGCCGTCATGTCCCTGCTGATCATGGCCGGGGCGGACATCAAAGCCGACGCGCTGATCGTGTTCGCCGGCCTCGCCGGCGGGCTGGTGATCGAAAGCTGGGGCACGCAGACTCACTTGTGGACATATTTCACGCTGGAACGCCCACCGTTGTGGATCATCCCTGCCTGGCCGATTGCCAGCCTGAGCATTGACCGCCTCTATCGTTTTTTGGCTCTCATTTTTGATGCGGCGAGAGAAAACCGCGAAGGCGCAAAGAATGCCAAGAAAAAACATGAAAGCCTTAGCGCCCTTCGCGCCTTCGCGGTAAATTTTTTCGGCCGGAGATTCTTCAGGCTGTCTTATTGGCTCATCTTCCCGATCTTCTACGCTCTCATGCTGCTCTTCGTCTGGCCGACGTTGGATAAGTCGCTGACTATCGGCGCGCTCATCCTCTGCGCGCTCCTCATCCTCACACCCACCGATCACCGCGCCGCCGTGCTGACATTTGCCGCGGGCGCGGGGCTTGGATATTTCTTGGAATTGTGGGGGACGACCCGCGAATGTTGGACGTATTACACCCGCGAGACTCCGCCGCTGTTCGCGGTGCTGGCGCATGGCATGGCGGCGGTGGCGTTTTGGAGGGTGGGAGGGCTTGCCAGACTGCTACTGTTCAGATTGTTGCAGTTCAAATACACAATACCCAATACTCAATACGGCATTGTGAAAGGAGATGGCGATGGAAAAGATAGAAGATAGAACCTACAAGTTCGCCCTGCGGATTATCAAATTGGTGCGGGCGATGCCAACTGATACGGCCAGCCAAGTGATGGCCCGGCAAGTCATGCGTTCGGGAACGAGCGTCGGCGCAAATGCCGAAGAGGCGGTTGCCGGAACGTCGAAACGCGATTTCGCCAACAAAATGCATATTTCGTACAAAGAGGCGCGAGAAACATACTATTGGCTCCGCTTGACCCGCGATTCCGAAACTGTCACAGCGAAACGGATTGACCCGTTGGTCCAAGAAGCTTTGGAGATCAAAAAGATACTCGCCAAAACAGTCGCAACTGCGCGAAAGAATTTGGCGAGCGCAAAGCGACCGAAGAACGGCAAGAAATGAACGCCAACCGAAGTTATTGCGTATTGGGTATTGGGTATTTTTCATTATGAAAGGCATCTCCCACTTCGCCTCCGCCATCGCCGCCGCCACATTTATCCCCGGCGTCATAGCCGCCTCGGGCAACCAAAGCATGATCCTGCTCCTCGCCGGAATCTTTGGCCTCCTGCCTGACTGGCTCGATTTCAAATTCGCCCGCTACTTTGAGCCGCCCGACGAGATCATCTCGCCCGACCCCGATACCTTCAACGCGCAAGCCGTCGCCGATGAAGTGGCCGCCGCGCTCGACCGCGCCTTCGACGCCGACGA
>CAYYCF010000181.1:0-2688 GCA_964470235.1 uncultured Anaerolineales bacterium
GTGTCACCAGAATTTTGATCAACGTGGTCTTGCCCGCGCCGTTGGGGCCGAGCAAACCAAAGAACTCGCCGCGCGGCACTTCCAAATTAACATCGGCGAGGGCGATCCGCTCTTTGGGTTCGTTCTTCTTGCTTCCGCGTATTTTGTAAATTCTGCCGAGTTGTTCCGTCCTGATTGCCGAGTCGGTCATGAGTTACCCTCGCTCGATAAGCAATATGACGCCGATGATGACAGAGAAGAGGCAAATGAGGAAACCCAATAATCCAAAAACGAATAGCAGGGCCGGCAGGGTGAACGCGTCACGGTTGGCGCGGGTGCGCGCTTCGAGCGTGGACTCTTCTTCCACTTTTACAGGCGATGGCAAACTCTCGGCAACGCGCGCCAGAGTTATCAAGTCGTCCATCCACTGCCGCACCGCTTCGGGCGTGATGCGCTTGTGCGACGTGCGATGCAATTTGAGCTGGATCGCGCCAGGATAAAAGATGACGTTGCGAATTTCGTACGGGCCTTCGTCGGCGGTGAGCCGGAGCAGGGCGGCTTTGGCGGCCGAGTCGGCCAGCAGGCCGCGAGTCCAATGCTCGTCGGCGGGGAACACGTTGAGGCGGCTCAAATCGGGATCGCCGGTCTCGAATGGAATCCGGTTCAACGATTTGGAAATCGCCGCGCCAACGGAGTCTTTTGTGCCAATCCCCAATCGTGTTTTGACGGCCGCGCTCACATATAGATCAAATGCCGGGCCGCGATAGAAGTAAGCATCTACCTGCCGGCCGGACACCGCGCCGTGATACTGCCGCCCGTTGGCGAAGAACATGCGTCCTTTGAGTCCGAGCGGCTCGAAAGCGGCGTTGAGCTGCCGGGCGCGCGTTGTCACGCTCCACAGACCAAAAGCGAAGGCCAAACCGACCAACGAGAACACGGCGATTGCCAGCGCGCCGATGAAAATGAATTCGCGCTGGTTGCGCAGTTCTCGCGGCAGCGGCACAAGCGCGACGGCAACCATGCAGACCAACAGCGCGCCAAAGATGAGGAAGGGCAGCAGTATCGACAGCACCCCACGCCACGCGCAACCCCTACCCCACGAATTGAGAATTTTGTTGGACATAGCGGCAAAGTATACACCCAGAACGCAACCGCATAGAGGTTGCAAAGAAACGATTCATGCCAGACAATACAGCCCTGCCCAACGCAACAATTTCACAGGAGTTAAACGCTATGGCAAAGAAAACGGTTACTCGAAAGCGGACCGCGGCCGATTCGCCGCCGGAGCCGACGGACGCGCTCACACCGCCCCCCGACTCTGTCGCGCTTCCATCGTTAGAGCCGGCCGTTGATTTGGCGGCGTCTGCAAACGACGCTCCTGCCATTGATAGTGAATCGCCGCCCGCGCTGGCCGCCGCGCAAAAATCGGCCACGGCTCTCTTGACCAAGTTGGCAGTGCCGCCTCTGTTGGAAAAAGAATGGCAAGCTTTCACCATCGTGGGCGTCGCCAGCGCATTGATCGGGGCCTTGTTCGCGCTCTTGATCCTGGCCGCGATTAACCGCGGCACGCTGTCTCTGAATCAACGCGAAGAAGTGGCGGCGTTGACTAGCCGCGCCGACGAACTGGCGAGCCGCGCCGATGCGGTGGAAACGGAGTCGGAATCCCTCCGCGCGCGGTTGGCCGCGTTGGAAGGCCTCACGGCGCGCGTGGATGCCGCCGAGGCCGCCCTGGGCGATATGTCCACTGCGCTCGACTCGGCGCAGGCCGACCTGGCCGCGCTGAATACTCGCGCCGATCAATTAGCCGCCGACGTCGAAAAAATCCGCGCCGCCAGCCAGCGCTTCGACTCGTTCCTGCACGGTTTGCGCGCGCTGCTTGACGATGTCCAAACCGCGCCGACGCCTCAACCCTGAAAAACTGGAGGAGCAATCTATGACTACAGAACCTGTGCCTCAACCAAAATTCTCTGAACGCGTCGGCTCTGCCGCGCGCCGTTTGTTCGCCTTCCTGTTCCGTTTGCTCTTCGTCCTGCTGTTGGCCGTTGGCATCGGCGCGGGCGTCTACTTCGGCGTGCCTTATTTGTACCGCACGCTCGTCGAACCCGTGCAGGCCAATTCAACGGCGCTGTCGGCGCTGAGCGGGCGCGTGGACAACCTGCGCGCAAGTTTTGCGGAGTCGCAGGCCGCGCAAGACGGGCGGATCACAACGCTGGAGACGGGGAATGACGCCGGGCGCGAGCGCATCGCCGCCGCCGAATCGCAAGTGGCCGATCTCAAATCGGCGGTGGACGACGAAGCCGCGGCGCGCGAACTGCTGGCCACCGACGTGCGCGCCCTACAGTCGGACGCCGGTTCGCAGGCCGCCGAGATCGCCGCGCTCAATGCCTCCTTGTCCCAAATGGCCTCTCTCACCGGCGAAGTGGAAAACTTGAACCGACAAATCGTTTTACTGCGAATGCGCAACGATCTTCTGCAGGCGCGGCTGCAAATCAACGCCGAGAACCTGGGCCAGGCGCGGTTGATTTTGCAGCCGGTGAGCGCCGACATGATCGCCTTTGTGAACGCCACCGATTTACTGCCGGCCGACACCCGGGCGGCGCTGGCGAACCGCCTGCTCACGGCGCAGCAGTTGATCGCGGCCCAGCCGGCCGCCGCGCTGGACGAACTGGACAGCGTTTGGGCGCAGTTGGATCGGGCCGTCAACCCTGG
>CAYYCF010000181.1:2788-5227 GCA_964470235.1 uncultured Anaerolineales bacterium
TGGCGTGTGACGGCGCGCCGTCCGATTGTGTGGCGCTCGCCTTTCTCGGCGTCGTCGAAGAAAAGATCGATCTGGTCGTGTCGGGAATCAATCCGCACCCCAATCTTAGCCACGACGTGACGTATTCCGGCACGGTGACGGCGGCGATGGAAGCGGCGATCAGCCACGTGCCCAGTATTGCCGTTTCAATGGACACGAGCGACGACACCGATTACGCCCCGGCGGCGCGCGCCGCGGCGCGGATTGCGAACGAAGTGATCGCGCGCAGCCTGCCGCCGTACACGGTGCTGAACGTCAACGTGCCGGGGTTGAAAGAGAATGAGATCAAAGGCGTGCGGATCACGCGTCAAGGCTTGCGCGTCTATCGTGACGAATTGGTGACGCGGCTGGACCCGCGCGGGGCGCCCTATTACTGGATCGGCGGCGAGGCTCCGGTGGGCGTCCGCGACGAAGGCACGGACATCGCCGCGCTGGCCGAGGGCTACATCTCCGTCACACCGCTTCAACTCGACCTGACCGCTTACGGAATGATCGAGACTCTGCGACAGTGGAAGTTGTAATCGCTTTGGACACGGGGATGTTTATCACGAATAGCACGAATGGACGAATATCACGAATTTCAGTCGATCAATTCGTCCATTCGTGTCATTCGTGATTTTCTTTTGATGGACACCCAAATTGCCCGCCGCAACTTCCGGCTGGGCGTGATCAACGGCCTCTTCTTCTTCTTCGCCGAAACGTTGATGGATCCGACTCTGGTGTTGGTGGCCTTCGTCAGCCGCCTCACCGGATCGGCGCTGTGGCTGGGGTTGATCGTGCCACTGCGCGACGCCTCGTGGTTTCTGCCGCAGTTGTGGGTGTCGGGCTACCTGCAAAGTTGGCCGCGCAAACTTCGCTTGTATCAATACATGGCCGTCGTGCGGTTAGTCGTGTGGACCGGGCTGGTCGTCGCCGTGTTCGTGATGAAGTCGCCGGACTGGCTGCTGCTAACCTTCTTGATCGCGTACGGGATCGGATCGCTGGCCGCCGGTGTGAGCGGCCTTCCGTTTCTCGAAGTGGTGGGCAAGACAATTCCGGCGGAGCAGCGCGGGGCGTTCTTCGCCTGGCGGCAGACATTCGGCGGGTTGGCCGCCATTGCCGGCAGCGCGGTGGTGGGCTGGCTGCTCGGCGCCTCGAGCCCCCTGCAGTTTCCGAATAATTTCGGCGCGCTGTTTGTGATGGGCATTGCCTTGACAGCCTGCGGCCTGGCGGCGTTTGCCAATACCATCGAACCGCCGGATCATGCCGTGCGCCCCTCGGCCACGGTGATCGATCAACTCCGCCGCGCCGTGAGCTTTACCCGCGCCCACGAAAACTACCGCCACTTCATCGCCCTGCGCGTGGCGCTGATGATCGCCGGGGCGGCCACTCCGTTTTTTGCGGTGTACGTTCAGCGGCAGTTAGGCGGCTCGCTCGGCATGGTGGGAACGTATTTGGCGACGTATACCGTTTCCAGTTTGCTGGCTAATGTGATGTTTGGCCGTTTCTCCGCGCAATGGGGCAACCGCAAAACGATGGTGATTTCAGCCGGCGTAGGATTGCTGATGATGATCACGGTATTGCTGCTTGTGTTGTCGGCTTCACCGCTCAAATTGTCGGGGTGGGCCGCCTCGCTGTGGCTCGTTCCGGCCTTCGCTTTGTCGGGCGTGCGCGAATCCGGCTTGGGTGTGGCCGGGCAGAGTCTCCTGCTGGATATTGCGCCGCGCGCGGAACGCACGTTGTATCTTGGCTTCACCAACACGCTATTGGGGATCGTCCTGCTTTCGACCGGCGGGAGCGGGGCCGTGGTGGAAACTTTAGGTTTTCTTGTCTTGCTGCTGCTGGCGGTGGCCGCGCACGTGTTCGCGTTGAACGCGGCGGTGAAGATGAGAGATGTTGAACATTCTTGATTTATACTTGCGGCATGGCGATCTCTAACACCTCCATCACCCAACGCGGCGCGAGCCACTCCTCCCTTCAACCGTTGGCCCAGGCTCTGCTTCGGCTCATCGGCTGGCAAGTTGAGGGGACGCTCCCGGATGTGCCAAAGTTTGTGCTTATCGTTTATCCGCACACCTCCAACTGGGATTTGCCCATCGGGTTGATCTGCGCGCACGCGCTGGGCCTGCTCTCCGGCTGGCGTTATGGCTACATGGCGAAGGACTCCGTTTTCCGGGGGCCGTTGGGGCCGTTCTTCCGCTGGCTTGGCGCGATTCCCATTAACCGTCGTTCGGCGACCAACGTCGTTGATCAGATGGTAGCTGTATTCGACCATTACGAAACGTTAATGGTCGCCATCACGCCCGAAGGCACGCGCAGCAAAACGCCGCACTGGAAGAGCGGCTTCTATCACATCGCGATGGGCGCAAAAGTTCCGATTGTGCTGGCGTTCCTGGATTACAAACGACGGGTGGGCGGCCT
>CAYYCF010000182.1:0-1457 GCA_964470235.1 uncultured Anaerolineales bacterium
TATCACGGCCTGCTCCATTCCGGCGGGCGATACGTCATCCGCGATCCGCAGTCGGCGCGTGAGTGCGCCGCCGAGAATGCGATTCTGCGCCGCCTCATCCCCTCGGCCATCGAAGACACCGGCGGCCTGTTCGTCGCAGCGCCCGCCGACCCGCCCGACTACGCCGACCCATTCGCCGCCGCCTGCAAAGCGTGCGGCGTTTCCGCCGTTGAAATCTCCACTGCCGAAGCGCTCAAGCGCGAACCGCTTCTGAACCCTAACATCGTTCGCGCCTTTCGCGTCCAAGACGCCGCCTGCGATTCGTTCGACGCCCTGCATCTCTTGGCGCGCGGCGTGCGAGCCGCGGGCGGCGACGTGTTGTTGCGCCACCGCGTCACCAAGATTTTGAAATCGGGCGACCGGGTTGTCGGCGTCGCAGGTGAAAACCTTGCCACCGGCGAGCGCTTCACCATTCACGCCGACCTCATACTCAACTGTGCCGGCGCATGGGCCGGCAAGATCGCCGCCCTGGCCGGATGTGAAATCAAAGTGACCCCCGGCAAAGGCGTGATGATCGCTATGAACTCGCGCCTGGTCAATACCGTCATCAACCGCCTCAAGCCGCCCGCGGACGGCGACATTCTGGTGCCGGTGGGCACGGTCTCCGTCATCGGCACCACCGACACCGCCGTGCCTGATCCCGACAAATACGCCATCGAAGATTGGGAGATCGATCTGCTGATGAGCGAAGGCGAGCAGTTGATCCCGACCTTCCGCCAGTTCCGCGCCTTACGAGCCTGGGCCGGTGTGCGGCCGCTGTACGATCCTGGCGGGGCCGAGTCGCGGCAGATGAGCCGCGCGCACGCCTTGCTCGATCACGAAACGCGCGACGGCGTGGCCGGAATGCTCTCCATGGTCGGCGGCAAGTTCACCACCTTCCGCCTCATGGGCGAATTGATCGTGGATGCCGCCTGCAAGAAACTTGGAACGGAACGCAAATGCATGACCGCCCAAACTCCCATCGAGCCGCCGCAAACAAAACTGCACACCCTCCCGCGCCGTCTCGCCGCGCTCGAATCCCCCTCTCCCCTTCGGGGAGAGGGTTGGGGTGAGGGGCAGTCTGTTATCTGCGAATGTGAACTCGTCACCCGCTCTGAGATCGAATCCCATTTGCGTGCCTCGCTCTCGCCAGTCCTGAACGACTTGCGCCGTGATCTGCGTTTAGGCATGGGGCCGTGCCAAGCCGGATTCTGCGCCTACCGCGCCGCCAGAATTGTTCACGAAACGCTCGACCTCAAGAACACAAACTCGAACGCCCAGCTTCTTCAATTTCTGCAAGAACGCTGGAAAGGTGAGCGCCCGGTGATGTGGGGGCAAAGTTTGCGTTCGCTTGAACTCGACCTGCACATTTACCGGGACATCCTCGGCGTAGACAAACTGCCGGTGGAGCAGGAGATTGAAACGTATCCGACGGAGAA
>CAYYCF010000182.1:1557-3892 GCA_964470235.1 uncultured Anaerolineales bacterium
TCGGCGTAGACAAACTGCCGGTGGAGCAGGAGATTGAAACGTATCCGACGGAGAAAACAAGCTGAATAAAATATTGATTATCGGCTCCGGCCTCTCTGGCCTTTTCGCCGGTTGCCTGGCCGCGCGGCGCGGGAACAAGGCAGTGATTCTCTCACGCGGCATCGGATCGACTCACGTCGGCGCGGGAACGATTGACGTTTTCAATGGCGGCCGCAAAGAGATCGCGGCGCGCGCCAAATCGGCGGATCACCCGTACGGCAAAGTCGGCCTTCGCGCGCTCGAATCTGCGCTCGACGAATTCAAAGCTATCTGCTCCGAAGCGGGTTATCCCTTGCGCGGCGAAGTCGGTGCAAACTGGACTCTGCCCACCGCCGTCGGATCAATCCGCCGGACTTGCCTCGCTCCCGAAACGATGATCGCGGGTGACCTCAACCGCAATGAACCGTTCGCGCTGGCTCAATTTCCCGGCTTCCGCGATTTCTCCGCCGCCCTCGCCGCGGCCAACCTCAAGGCACGCGCCATCACCCTGCCCCTCCCAGATGAGCGTGGGAGCGTCCTGAGCGGCAGTCGAAGGATGTACCCGCGATACGATGCTGATGCAACCGATCTCGCCCGCCTCTTCGACCGCGCCGATTGCCGCGACCAACTCATCGCCGCCTGGAAACCTCTGCTCAAAGACGCGCCCAAACGCATCGGCATTCCTGCAGTATTAGGCCTCGAACAGCCATTGATCGCAAAACAGCACCTCGACTCTGAGCTAGGCATCGAACTCTTTGAAATTCCTATTCTCCCTCCCAGCGTCCCCGGTATGCGCTTGTTCAACATCCTGCGCGACGATTTTCAGAATCACGGTGGTCAATTGATCCTCGGCCCGATCGTGAGCGGCCGCATCGAAAACGGGCGCGCCGCGGTTTCCGCCGACGCCAACGGCCGAGTCAAAGAATACGCCGCCGACACGATCATCCTTGCCTCCGGCGGTTTTCTGCATGGCGGCTTGACCGGGGAGTTTGACGGCGCGGTGCGCGAAACCGTCTTCAATCTCGACGTAGATAGCAGGAGCGGTCTGTTACCGCACACGCCGCGTCAAAGCTGGACCTCGGAAGTTTTCCTGGACGCTCACGCCTTTTCCAAATTCGGACTGCGCGTGGATACGGACTTGCGCCCGCTAGACTCCAACGGCGAACTGGCCGCCGCAAATTTGCGCGCCATCGGCAGCCTGCTGGCCGGAGCGGATCGGTTGAGTGAAGGATCAAGAGAAGGGATTGCATTGGCTACGGCTTATCGGGCAATTGAATCGATTCGATGACACTCTCCACCACGTTCACATCCGATCTCTGCATCAAATGCAACATCTGCGCTTCGGCTTGCCCGGTAGCCGCCGTCACCGATCTGTTTCCCGGCCCAAAGGCAGTCGGTCCGCAGGCGCAGAGATTCCGCCACCCCAACTTGCCCTCGCCGGACAGATTGCTCGATTACTGCTCCGGCTGCGGCGTGTGTTCGCTCGTCTGCCCGCACGGCGTCCAAATTGCAGAGATGAACGCCATTGCCCGCGCGAGAATCATAGAGCGCGACGGCCTGCCACTCCGCAACCGACTGCTAGGACGCTCTGAACTGCTGGGCAAGCTTGGTTCACCCTTCGCGCCGCTGTCGAACATCCCCCTGCGGATTCCGCCTTTGCGGAAGTTGATCGAGCGCGCGCTGGGCATAGATGCGCGCGCCCAGTTCCCGGCATTTTCGCGGCAGACGTTTCGGGCCTGGTTCAGAAAGTCGAAGGCGGCAGACCGCGTGATCGGCGCGCGAAAGGTTGTCTATTTTCACGGCTGCGCCACCAATTACTACGAGCCGCGCGTGGGGCAAGCGGCCATCGAAGTGCTGGAACGGAATCAAATCAAGGTGAGCGTTGCCGAGCAGAATTGCTGCGGCCTGCCGATGCAATCCAACGGCGATTTCAAATCGGCGCGGGCGTATGCGCTGGCAAATATCCGTAAACTGGCAGTGTGGGTGCGCGACGGCTACGCCATCGTCGGTACATCCACCAGTTGCACGCTGGCTCTCAAGCACGAATACCACGCCGTGTTGGGCATCACCGGCGAAGAGGCCGAGTTGGTGGCGAACAATACTTACGACATTTTTGAATTTCTGGAAATTCTGGAAACCGAAGGGCTGCTGAATACGCGCCTTGTGCGCCGGAGCGAAACAGTCGTCTATCATGCGCCGTGTCAACAGCGCACGCACGGCATCGGCCGCCCCGCCGCCGACTTCATGCGGCGCATCGGGTTTACGGTGATCGAATCGAAAAGCGATTGTTGCGGCGTGGCCGGCACGTACGGGTTGA
>CAYYCF010000182.1:3992-5168 GCA_964470235.1 uncultured Anaerolineales bacterium
ACGGTGATCGAATCGAAAAGCGATTGTTGCGGCGTGGCCGGCACGTACGGGTTGAAGAAGGAAAAATACGATATTGCCGCCGCCGTCGGCCAGCCGTTGTTTGATCAGATCGCCGCCGCCAATCCCCAGCGCGTGGTATGCGACTCGGAAACGTGCCGCTGGTGGATTGAAGCGCACACGGGTAAGAGGGCCGTGCATCCGATTGAGATACTGGCCGAGGCCTATAAAGGGCGGAAGGGTTGACAACGGATGCAACGGATTTGAACGGATATTCTCTTCCCATATCCGTTTCGTCCGTTCCATCCGTTGTCAAAATGACCGGATGAAAATACTTGTTTACGGCAGCGGGGCAATCGGCGGCTACGTCGGCGGGTCGCTCGCGCTCGCCGGGCACACCGTCACCTTCGTAGATCGGCCCCCGCAGGCAGACGCTCTGCGCGCGAAAGGAATTACACTGCGGGACGGCACAGGCACACACACCGCACAAAACGTCCGGGCCGTCGCTTCCCCCTCCGAAGCCTTCTCGCGCGGCGATTTCGACTGCATCATTCTCGCGGTGAAATCGTTCGACACCGACGGCGTCATTGCCGACCTCCGCGCCGCGCGCCCTGCCCCGCCGCCCGTTCTCTGCTTGCAAAACGGAGTGGACAACGAACCGAAGCTTGCCGCCGCCTTCGGAGCAGATCGTGCCATCGCCGGAACCGTGCTCAGCGCCATCGGCATCCCCGCTATCGGCGAGATCGTGGTCGAGAAGAATCGCGGCGTGGGCATCTACAGCGGCCATCCGCTCAGCGCGGCGCTGGCTTCGGCGCTCGCCGCCGCCGGGATCACCGCGCGGCTGTATGAGAACGCCGACGCGATGAAATGGACGAAACTGCTGACGAATCTGATCGCGAATGCGACTGCCGCGATTTGCGATATGACCACGGAGGCCGTGTTCGATCACCCCGGACTGTATCGTATCGAAGTCGGCGCGCTGCGCGAGACGCTGGCAGTGATGGACGCGAAAAAGATTCCGGTCGTCCCCCTGCCCCGCACGCCGACGGTGGCTTTGGCATTTGCTCTGCGCTATCTTCCGCCGCGTTGGTATCAGCCCGTTTTTCGCCGCGCCATTGCGGGCGGGCGGGGGGAGAAGATGCCGTCACTCCATCTGGATTTGAGCGCGGGCAAACAACG
>CAYYCF010000183.1:0-1890 GCA_964470235.1 uncultured Anaerolineales bacterium
GCGAGAAAGCGCTTATCAGCCAACAGGGTGCGGCGGCCATACACTTCGAGGAACACGACGTAATCGGGCTGCCGGTCGGCGATCAAGTCGGCGGAGATGGCATAGTTGATGACGAGTCGATCGGGCGGGAGGGGATAGTAGGTAGTGGATTGGGGAGAGATGAGGCCGAGCGTGTCAAGGATACGCGCACCGGAAAAGTAGCCGAGCGCGCCAATGTCTCCGGCGGCGATGACGGTTTGCGGAGTCACTTCGAGCGCGAGTTCATTGCCAACCTGCGCGTATGACTGCTCAAGTTTGAACCAGGCCATTTGCGGCGCTGGGCGCTGGGGGCCGTGATCGGGGGTGAGTGTCCAGGCGCGGAGGGAGAAAACAAAGAATATAAAGAAGCTAATAGTAAATAGCGTAGGGGAGTGCGGGGGGGTGGGTGCGTGTGGGCGTGTGGGCGTGTGGGAGTCGGCGGGTTGGGATTTGCGACGCGACGCGGCCATATGCGATACGCTATCAGTTATCTGCCATAGGCCGCCGAGGATGCCCAGGAAGTACAGCGCAACCGGCGGGGTGAGATACCAGCGGAAGATAAGGGGGTTGGCGATGGCAAAGGTGGCGAAGTAGAGTACCGGGTACAACATGATGCACAATGAACGGGTATCGCGGCGGAAGGAGGACAGGATGCCGATGATTGTCATTGAGATGTACGCAGTGAGGAAGGCAAGCAGGATGGGCGTGCTGGGGAAGGTGAGGTTCTCGAAGAACGGTGTGGCGTAGTGTTGAAGCAGGCGAATGAAACCTTCGGCAGGCCCGAGGCGGTAGGCGGCAACTTTTGCGGCGAGGGAGTGTGGGAGAGGTGAGCCGAAATAGAAGGTGGCAAAGAGCAGCCAGGGGAGGAGGGGGGCAATGAAAATCCCAAACTCCAAAAGCCCAAATCTCAAAAGTGAGCGGCGAGTTGCGGGCGGCGAATTGCGAATTGCGAGTGACCATCGGATGGCGAAGTCGAGGGCGATGGGGCCAATGAAAATAATGGCGTCGGGACGGGTGAGGAGGGCGAGCGCGGCGGTGAGGGGCCAGAGAGGTGTATGGGTGTGTGGGGGTGCGGGTGTGGGTGCGGAATTGGAACGTAGGTATAAGAATGCGGTGAGGATGAGCAGCAGCACAAACACCGACGTTTCCATGCCCCCGACGGCGAAGGTGGCGCTGAACGCGGCGATGGCGTACAACAGAGCCGCCGCTATGCCTACTCTTCTATGACCGCTCATTGTTTCGCCCAACGGCACGAGCAGCACACACGTTAAGCCATCAGCCAGCGCGTTAACCCACAGCGCAATGGGCGGGAAGTTTTGTGTTCGCAAAACGAATGACAGCCCGGCCATGAGCAGAGTGTATAAGGGCGTGGTCGTGCCTAACACGCGCTCGCCAGGGTTGTATACGAAGCCGAGACCGTTTACGATGTTGCGCGCGTAACGAAACGTGATGTAGGCATCGTCAATCATGCGCTCGCCGGGAAGAATACGCAGGAAGACGGCGAGGGCGAAGATGAAGATGATCGCGGATTGCGGATTGCGGATTGCGGATTGTAGAGTTTTCATGCGGGACGGTTTCTATCACGAATGACGCGAATGGACATATGCCACGGATGATGGGGATTATACGTGACAACGTGGGCTTGGTTGTCGCGCTGGCAGTGGCCGCCACGCTCAAAATCGCATTGTTGGCGATGAACGTCGTGTCGTTCAATGCCGATGAAGCGGTTGTGGCCTTGATGGCACGGCATATTTTGCAGGGCGAGCGTCCGGTGTTTTTTTACGGTCAGGCGTATTTGGGCAGTCTCGATGCGTGGCTGATTGCAGGCGCGTTTATGCTGCTCGGCCAAACGGTGCTGGCGATCCGCGTTGT
>CAYYCF010000183.1:1990-5152 GCA_964470235.1 uncultured Anaerolineales bacterium
GACCGCATGGGTCGCCGCTACGGATCATTGTTGATCGGGGTGTGCGTCACGTTGATCGCCGCGTTTGTTCTAACTCCGTTTGGCGCCGACCCATCAGGGCGATACTTTCTGCCGTTGGCCGCGCCGCTGGCCTTGTTCGCCGCCGATCTGATCAACCGTGTGCGCCGCGAATATCCGCGCGCGGCGGCCGCGCTTCTGGCCGGAGTGCTGGCTTTCAATCTGTGGGGCAACATCGATTCGGCGTTGCGCTTTCCGCCGGGACTCACGACTCAGTTCGACGCCGTGGCGCAGATCGATCAGCGCGATCTTCCGGCGGTGATGGATTTTCTGGTCGCGCGCGGAGAGACGAGGGGCTATACTAATTATTGGGCGGCCTTTCCGATGGCGTTTCTTTCCGGCGAGAAATTGATTTACCCGGCGGCGCTGCCGTATCACTTGGATTTCAGATACACAAGCCGCGATGACCGCTACCCGCCGTACACGGCGGCGGTGGCGAATAGTGACCGTGCCGCGTACGTTACGACCAAGCATCCGCCGCTCGACGCGCGCCTGCGCTCACAATTCACCGCGCTCGGTGTGACCTTCAACGAAACGCAGATAGGCGATTTTTACATTTTCTATGATCTCTCGCGAAAAGTGACGCCGGACGAATTGGATTTGTCTCCATGACCTTGACCACTCGCCGCTTGGCACTCGCCATTTTCTTCATCGGCCTGTTCGCTATGGCCACACGCGTGGCGGTAGACTCGGACACGTTCTGGCATTTGCGCGCCGGGGCGTGGATGGTTGAAAACCGGCAGGTGTTGACACACGACGTGTTCACCGGCACGGTGTATGGGCAAGCGTGGGAATACCCGGCGTGGCTAAGCCAAATCGCGATGTATCTCATCTTCAATCGACTGGGGCCTGCCGGACTCAATCTGTTCACTGCGGCCTTTGTCACTTTGACTTTCGTGTTTGTCTTTGCCGCGTGCGAAGGGAGCCTTTACGCGCGCATTGCGGCAGTTTTGCTGGCGGCGGTCTCATCGGCGGTGTTCTGGGCGGCCCGTCCTCAAATTGTGTCGTTCGCCTTTGGGGCAATCACGCTTTATATTCTGCATCTATACCGTCAGCGCGGAGTGAACCGCCTGTGGCTTCTGCCGCCGCTCATGGCCTTGTGGGGCAACGTCCATCCCGGATTCGCCGTCGGCTTCATCTTCATTGCCGTCACGCTGGCCGGCGAAACTGCAAAGGCGCTCGTTGAAAGAACATGGTGGGGTTGGCGCGAGGTGCTCTGGCTCGCCGGCGCCGGGTTGGCTTGCGGCATCTCATTACTCGTCAGCCCCTACGGCATCGGGCAGTGGTATTTTCCGTTCAAAACTGTCGGCAGCGATCTCTTGCGCAATTACGTTCAGGAATGGCAGTCGCCCAACTTTCACATCAAAGAGGCGCAAGTGTTCATCTGGCTGTTGCTTGCGACGTTGGGAGCGGTGGGCTTGAGCCGCCGGCGACTGGATTTGACCGATTGGCTGTTGATGAGCGTATGTATCTATCTTGCGCTGGTGGCTGGCCGGAACATTGCGCTGTTCGCGCTGGTGGCCGCCCCGGTGCTGGCGCGCCATGCGCAGGCCGCGCTGGACGCCGCCGCAGGGCGGTATCCCGGTTGGGCCGCGGTGTTGTCCAGCGGCGGGGAGTCGGCGCGGGGCTTGATCTGGTTGAACTGGTTAATCCTGCTTCTGGTGACTCTAGCGGCGTTAGTCAAGGTGTCCCTTCCTCTGGATCCTAAATTGAACGCACGGCTAATAGCCAATACGTTGCCCGTCGCCGCGGCAGATTTTATTGCCGATACGCGCCCGGCCGGGCCGATGTTCAACTCTTACAATTGGGGTGGTTACCTCTCGTGGGCGTTGTATCCCGATTACCCCATTTTCGTGGACGGGCGCACCGATTTGTACGGCGATGATTTCTTTACCGAGTATCTCAAAGTGGCTTCGGGCGCGCCCGATTGGGCGGCGGCGCTACAGCGCCGAGGCGTGCGCCTGCTGGTTGTGGAGACGGGTTCGCCACTAGCCGCCGCCGCGCGTCGCCACGGTGATTGGCTTCAGGTCTACACTGATCCTGTGGCCGTCGTTTTGGAAAGGCGGCCGTAAGTGTTCAAGCGTCTCACGCTTGCGCGATTGATCGTCGCCATCGCTGGCATCGGCTTGTTTGCAATGGCGGCCCGCCCGGCGGTCGACTCCGACACGTTCTGGCACTTGCGCGCCGGGACGTGGATGCTGGACCACCGCCAAATCCTCACCTTCGACGTTTTTTCGCACACGCGTACCGGCCAGCCGTGGATCAATCACTCGTGGTTGAGCGAGATTCCAATGGCCGCCCTTTTCGCCGCTTTCGGGTACAGCGGATTGAATTTAACGACGGCGGCCATCATCTGGCTGGCATTTTTCTTCGTCTACCGCTCCGGCGCGGGCGGGCCGTACCTTCGCGTCTTTGCCGTTCTGCTGGCGGCGGTCACCTCGGCCTTGTATTGGTCGGCGCGACCTCAAATCGTGTCGCTGTTGTTCACCGCCATCTTCAATTACATTTTGATTCTTTATCGCGTGCGCGGGGTCAACCGCTTGTGGTTTCTGCCGCCGATCATGCTCGCGTGGGCAAATCTGCATGGGGGCTTTGCCATAGGATTCATTCTGCTGGCGGTAGTGCTTGTGGGTGGAATTGCCGAAGGATTCCGTCAACGGACGGAACGGATTCGACGGATAAAGGATGTTATTTGGATCGGCGGTATCGGTTTGGCATGCGCGGTGGCGGCTACCGTCAACCCGTACGGCGGGCAGATGTTGCTGTATCCGTTCAAAACCGTTTCCATTGGCGTTTTGCAAAATTACATTCAAGAATGGCAGTCGCCCAATTTTCACTTGCGCGAGGCGCAGGTGTTCATTGTTATGTGGCTCGCCACGTTCGGCGCGGCGGGTTTCTCACGCCGGCGGCTGGACGCGACCGACTTTCTGCTGTTCGCCGTCTTCAGCGCCCTGGCGCTGTTGGCCGCGCGCAACATCGCGGCCTTTGTTGTAGTCGCCGCGCCGATTCTCATGCGGCACGCCGATTCGATCATCGCGGAATTGGGCGCGCGTTGGCCGAAGCTGAGGATTGAAGAGGGCGGCGAAAAACAACGGCGCGGGTTTT
>CAYYCF010000184.1:0-5133 GCA_964470235.1 uncultured Anaerolineales bacterium
CAGCGCATAGCTCAAAAGTCTTTGCCGTGCCTACACAGATTGCATTGGTAAGGTATTAAATCCATCCTCGTCTCACCGCTTCGGCGATGGCTTGCGCCCGCGAGGAGGCGCCGAGTTTTTCGATGATCTCCTGCATGCGGCGTTTTACGGTCGCTTCGCTCCAGAAGAATTTTTCGGCCACTTCCTTGTTGCTCGCGCCTTCGGCGATGGTGGCCAACACCCGCAGTTCTTCGGCGGTCAGCCCGGCGGCGCGCCGCGCCTGTTCCTGCGCCATCTTCTGATAATCGGAAACGACCGCGCTCACCAGCGGCGGGCTAAGCAGTTTCTCGCCGCGCATCACGGCGTGAATGGAGTCGGGCAAGCTTTCGTGCGAGGCGCTCTTGAGCAAATAGCCGTCCACGCCCGCTTCTAATGCCTCTCGCAGATAGCCGTCGTCGTCGTAGGTGGTGAGGATAATGATCTTGACCGGCGGGTGCGCCTGGCGCACGCGGCGGGCGATTTCAACCCCGCTCTGGCCCTTCATTTGAATGTCGAGCAAGATCACATCCGTCGGGCAGTTCGCCAGAAACGGGATCACTGCCGCGGCGTTCTCTGCCTCGCCCACAATTTCAATGTCGGGATGCCCGGCGAGCAGACTCCGCAAGCCGTGCCGCACAACGGGGTGATCGTCTACGATCAGAACGCGGATAGATTGTCCGGTTTCAGCCATATTTTTTCACCGCGGAGAGCGCAGGGTTCGCGGAGTCTGGCGGCATGTTTTTTTCTTTGCGCGCTCCGCGTACTCTGCGGTAGTTTCAATCCAAGTATTCAGGTGAGGGCAGCCGCAGTTCAATCCTCGCCCCTCTTCCCGGTGCCGAGGTTACCGTGAGCGCCGCGCCCAAACTTTCGGCCCGTTCTTTCATCCCGATCAGCCCCAAATGCTCGCCGGGAATGTTGATGACGGTGTCGGGATCAAATCCGATCCCGTCGTCCTCGACGACGGCGTGTAACCAGTCCGCGCCGAAGTCAAAACCGACGCGCGCGCTTTTGGCCTGAGCATGCGAAGCCACATTGTGCAGCGCCGCTTGAATGATGCGGTAGATAGCGACTTCGGTTTCTTTGGGCACTCGCCGGGGACGGCCGGCCACTTGAACGTGGCAGTCGGCGCCGAACGTGGCGGTGAAGGTGGCGGCGAAACGCCGGAGGGCCACCGCCAGCCCCATCGCGTCCAGCACCGGCGGATGGAGATCGTAGATCACGTGCCGCATTTCAAGTTCAACCTCGGTGAGGAGGCTCTGGGCGCGGGTCAAATTTTCGGCGGCGCGGTCGGGGTCGTCCGTCAACGCCTGGCGCGCGGCTTGTGTTTCGTACAACGCGCCGATGATCATCTGAGTCACGCCGTCGTGCATGTCGTGGGCGATGCGCGCTTGCGTGTCTTCTTGAATACGATACGACTCGCTCAGCAGCCGCTGCAGTTGTCGCGCCTTCTCGGCCAGCGCCCAGTGCGCCGACTCGAGTTCGCGCGTTCGCTGATTCACTTTTTGCTCCAGCTCGACGTTGAACACGCGCACGGTGTCGTACAATCGCGCGTTCTCAATAGAGGCGCTCACCTGCCGCGCAATAGCCGCCAGGAAGTCGCGCTGATCTTCGGTGAAGTGGCCGACGTGCGGACTGGCGAGTTGAAGCAGACCCACCAGCCGGCCTTTCACTTCCAACGGCGAACAGGCTACCGAGCGAAACCCCTCACAGATGCAGAGGTTGGAAGTGCAGCGCGCATCTTTGCCGACATCTTTGGCCAACAGCACTTGTCGTGTTTCCACCGCTTGGCCGCACAGGCAGTGGCCGGGCGTCAGGCGCGCCTCTTGCTCGGCCATACTGATCGAGATGCCGCGATGCGCCTCGAGTTGCAGTCCGGGTCGGCCCTCCTGCTGGAGGAAAACCATCCCGGCTTCGGCATCCAGCGTGTCCATTGTTTTCTCCAGCGCCGTCGTCAGCGTCGTGTCCATATCCAACGACTGGCTGGAGTCAATCGCCAACGTATTCAAGGCCGCCAGTTCGGCGTTGCGCCGCGCCAACTGCGCTTCCGAACCGAGATAGGCCTCGGCGGTGCCAATGGCCCAACGCAGGCTGAGCCAGGACAACGCCGGGCCGACAAGCCCAAGCACGAGCAAGCCCAACACTGTCGGCCAGGGCGACAGCGGATCGGTTTGATGTCGAAAATGCTCAATGAGAGTAAAGGCAACGCCAATGAAGGCCATCGCCAGCGGGGCGGCCCACAGCGTGAGACGCAGAGCTTTCAGCAAATCGGTTCGCGAACGGGCGGTGTGTGTCTGCCGAAAGCGAGTCATAGGAATTCAATCAGCGGGAGGGTGCAATTTGGCCGCAACCCAAATGCGCCGGGAAACGACGACGTATTCGTTGTTCAAGCGCAACGCGGCGGCCGTTGCCCTGCCCACAGGCGTTTGGCCGATGATCTCTATTCCATCGTCGGCTTGCCTCATGTCTCGTCAGAAATGGGTATGAGTTTAGGCAAGGGTTTGCCGCGAGCCATCAAGAGGGCCATTGCCTTTGCCCGGCGAACCATGTGGCGGCTATACTCTGCCATGAGCTTCGCAAGTTGCTGTTGCCCGATCTCATCCAGCTTGCCACGCCCCTGCTGATCAAGTAAATCATGAAGGAGTTCCTGCCGTTCCAGCGGCATGACACTATTAGCGAGACCGTGCAACGCTTCGTCACTTAGATGCACCATCGCCGCTATTTCGCCGATCATCTCGGCAGGCACATCATCGAGCAGAGGGAGCGTCGCGGTTAAAGTGTCCACAATCATGTCTTCTGCCGGGCGCTTTAACGCCTCCGCGGCGCGCTTGGCGCTTTGATAAATGGCATCGGGTATGTTTAGCGTTACGGTTTGCGCTGTCATCTTTCACCTCGCAGAGTTGACGGACTGTCTAAACACCATTCTACTCTCACGTGCGCCACGCCTTTGAATCGCTGAAACGCTGACGGCGCTGGCGCCAGGGCCTTTCCAAAGTTATAGATCGCGGGAGAGCGGCAAGGCTGTCAGCGGATTTTTGGAGCGAATTGAACGGATTGTGTGCGGGCGTAATTCGTTCAATCCGCTCCCGTAATCCGTTGACAGCGACTTTGAGAACAACCTCCGCCGATGCCGCTGACTCTCTCCGCATCGCAACCTTCAGCGTCCTCATTCTTCTCAGCGTCTCAGCGATACTACTTCCCCAACGTCGTCACACGAATGTCATCGAAATCAGCATACATTCCAGTCCCCACTTGGAAAGAGAGTGCACCCCGGGCACTAGAGTAATCTGTCACATCAATCATCAGGGAGTCGTCAATTGCCACTTGTATCCTTGTTCCGCTTGCTTCCACACGCACTGAATACCAGACACCCCTTTCAATGTTAAGGGACTTCTCTCGGATATCTTGCCAACCACTACCTGACCAGTAGCCTAAGACCACCTTCTTCGAATAGGGTTGTAACTGTAACTGATACCCAGCCAGGCGCTCGCTCTCTCGAAAATTGATTCCTGCAATTGCATCCGATCCGACCGAGGCGATTATCCGAACGCGGAACTGGACTGCGTAATTGCCCCATGCTGTTGAGCCAAATATCATTCGCGGGAAACCCGAACCTTCCCGATAATCTATACTGTAAGTCTTGTTGCCCGTGTCATCAGTAACAACTTCCCAAATGCCCCCTTCCCAATTTCGAAATTGCTGTGCCTTCCCATCCTCGAAATCTTCCTCAAAGAGGATCGTTCCTGCCGGGATCGCTGTGGCAGTCGGAGCAGGCGTCCTGGTCGGCTTTGGGGTTTTGGAAGGAGTTATTGCCAGAACTGCCTGCGTTTCCGCGGTAGCCGACGTGGAGATAATTTGTGAATTACTGCCCACTTCCGTCGCCGGAACAGCAAGCAGAGGAATGACAAACACCCATCCCGCTATCCCCATCATTCCTACGACCACCACCAGCCCTACCACCGCCATAACCCATGCCCAAACCGGAAATGCCCGTCGGGGCTTCTTTGCCGCCTCGCCGGACGGCATCGTTTCAATCAGCGTTTTGGATGTGCCGCTGTATTGCCCCAGCACCCGCGACTCGACAGTGAGCGCCTCCACCATCTCCTCCGCCTTCTGAAACCGCTCCTCCGGATTCTTCGCCAGCGCTTTGAGAATCACCCGCTCGACGGATTCGGGCAGGGCGGGGTTCGTCGCGCGCGGCATGGGCAGTGGGTCGCTGATGTGTTTGAAAATAATTGCCACCGGCGTTTCGGCGTTGAAGGGCACGCGGCCGGTCGCCATCTCGAAGAGCATGATGCCAAGCGAATAAATATCGCTCCGCCCGTCGAGCTTTTCGCCGCGCCCCTGTTCGGGCGACATGTAGGCCGGTGTGCCGATCACGCCGCCCGTGCCGGTGAACTTCGCCGTGCCTTCGACCATCTTCGCGATCCCAAAATCAGTCAGCAAGCAGTTTCCGCTTTCGTCAACCAGCACATTGCTCGGTTTCACATCGCGGTGAACCAAGCCGTGCGTGTGGGCGTAATGGAGCGCGCCGCCGACTTGTGAAACGATGCTGCGGATTTGTTTGAGAGGAAGGGGCTGACCGCGCAGGAGATCGGCGAGCGTGCCGCTCTCGACGAAAGGCATCACGATGTACGTGTAACCATCCGCTTCGCCGAAGTCGAATACGGGCAAAATGTGGGGGTGCTGAAGTTTGGCGAGGACTTTGGCTTCTTGTTTGAAGCGGCCGACAAATTGCGGGTCTTCGGCGAGCTTGCGCGGCAGAATCTTGAGCGCGACGTATCGATCCATGCCGGGTTGATACGCCTTGTACACCGCGGCCATACCGCCCTCGCCCAGCGGCGCGACGACTTGATACGGGCCGAGTTGTTTGCCGGTCAGGTCTTCCATTCTCCCCTCCCAATCACTATTCGTTCCGATTATATCCCGATATTCCTCTTGACGCCTCCTCCTCACGCGCCTACAATCATCCGCGCGGGGAAAGATCAAAGCCCCGCAGCCCCACAAGGATTCTGCCCGTGACCCCTCAATCCGGCCCTGTGCTTGTCGTCGAAGACATTCCGGCCCTCCGCCAACTGGTTGAACTGCAACTCAAACTGCACGGCTACCCGGTGCTGA
>CAYYCF010000185.1:0-5121 GCA_964470235.1 uncultured Anaerolineales bacterium
AAAACTCAACACCCCAGGGCCGAAGGCCCAAGAGATTCTCAGGCGCGACGCCGCCACCATTTCACCTTCGTACCCGCGCGATTATCCGTTCGTGATGTCGCGCGGCAAAGGCACGCAAGTTTGGGACGTGGACGGCAACCGCTACCTGGATTTTGCGGCCGGCATTGCGGTGTGCGCCACCGGCCACAGCCACCCGGATGTGGTGCGCGCCATTCAACAACAGGCCGAAAAATTTATTCACATCTCGTCGGACTTCTATCACGAAAAATGGGTGACTCTGGGCGAAAAGCTGGACCAGATCGCGCCGTTCAAAGAAGACGCATTGTGCTTCATGACCAACTCGGGCGCGGAGGCGGTCGAGGCGGCGATCAAACTGGCCCGCTTCCACACCCATCGCCCGCGCTTCCTCGGTTTCATCGGCGGGTTCCACGGGCGCACGATGGGCGCGCTGGCCTTCACCTCGTCGAAGGCCGTGCAGGGGCGCGGCTTCTACCCTGCGATGAGCGGCGTCACGCACCTGCCGTTCCCGAACCCCTACCGCCCACGGCTGGCTTATGATGCGTCGAAGGGCGATTACGGCGACGCCGTGATTGATTACATTGAAAACGTCACTTTTACCTACGAATGTCCGCCGGAGGACGTGGCCGCGTTTTTAGTCGAGCCGATTCAAGGGGAAGGCGGCTACGTCGTCCCGCCCGACTCGTTCTTCCCGAAACTGCGCGCGCTGTGCGACAAATACGGCATCCTGCTCATCGCCGACGAAGTGCAGAGCGGCATGGGGCGCACCGGCAAATGGTGGGCGCTTGAGCATTGGGGAGTGGAACCGGATATTGTGTGCACGGCGAAGGGGATCGCCTCCGGCATGCCGCTGGGGGCCATGATCGCCCGCAAGAGCATTATGAACTGGCCGCCCGGCGCGCACGGCAACACGTACGGCGGCAATCCCCTCTCGTGCGCCGCCGCCATCGAAACGATGCGATTGATCGAAGAGGAATACATGGACAACTCGGCCACGGTCGGGCAATACACGCTCGACGCGCTGGAAGAGATCGCGGCGCGGCACCCCAGCATGGGCGATGTGCGCGGCAAAGGGCTGATGATCGGCGTGGAGTTCGTGAAGGACAAGGCCACCAAAGAACGCGGCATTGACATCCGCAACGCGATGGTGCATTCGGCCTTCGAGCATGGCTTGCTTCTGCTCGGCTGTGGCCGCAACACCGTGCGGATCACGCCGCCCCTCAACGTCACCGAAGCGGAGATCAACGAAGGGCTGGAGATTTTCGAGGCGGCGGTGACAGAGGCCGAGGCGAAACTTCTATAGCATTTCTGATTGACGATTGTTGATTGCTGATTGCGGCGCAAACAATCAGCAATCTGCAATCCGCAATCTGCAATCATCTTGCTCCCCGATTTCCGCATCCGCCAGCGCGATTATCTTTTGGAGATCATCCGCGCCCTCACGCAGCAGCTTGATCTCGAAACGGTGTTGGCGCGCATTCTCGAAGCTGCCGCCGACATGCTGGGCGGGCAGGCCGGGTTGGTGGCCCTGCGCGACGACGACGGCAAGTTCCGCGTGCGCACCCACTACCGCGTCACCCCCGAATTTGTGCGGCACTTCGATTCGATTCTGCGCGATGTGCCGGACCGCGGCGACCCGGCCAGATTCCTGATCGGCGAAATTGAACGGCGGCTGTTGGCCGTCGGCCAGCAGTTCGATCTCTCCGGCGCAGTCGGCCTCCCCCTGCAATCGGGCGACGACCTCATCGGCCTCCTGCTCGTCTTTCGCGCCCTCACCATGCCCTTCGGCTCGAACGAGCGTCAAATATTGCAGGCCTTCACCGATCAAGCGGCGGTGGCGGTGAACAACGCCCGGCTGTACCAGCAGAGCGTCGCCGAGCGCCGCCGGCTCGACGCCATACTCGAAGGCTCGGCGGACGGCATTGTGATCATGGACTCCGGCCATCACGTCCAACGCTGGAATCGGGCGCTGGCGAAACTGGCCGGCGTCGGCGCCGCCGAGGCGGTGGGACGCCGCTACGACGACCTCATCCGTTGGGCGCAGCGCGAACCAGGGCTCGATCTGCCGGAGGCCGAAGCCGGAGGCTGGCCGTTCTCGTCGGCCGCTCCGTTGTACGTGGAAGGGGATTGGCAGAGGCCCGACGGCAGCCGGGTCGCCGTCGGCGTCACTTACGCCCCGATCTTTGATCGCGAGAACCGGCTTGTCAACTTGGTCGCCAACGTGCGCGACATCACCCGCTTCCGCGAGGCCGAGCAGCTCAAGACCACATTCATTTCGATCATCAGCCACGAACTCAAAACTCCGGTGTCGCTAATCAAAGGCTACGCCGGAACGCTGCGCCGCGAAGACGCGCGCTGGGATTCGCGCACGGTGCAAGAGAGTTTAACTGTGATCGAGGAAGAGGCCGACCGGCTGACGGGGCTGATCGAAAATTTGCTGGACGCCTCGCGCTTGCAAGCCGGCGCGCTGAAGTTGAATCTCTCGGATGTGGCGTTGGACAAGCTGGCGGCGCAGTTGGCGGACAAGTTCCGCACGCAAACAGATCGGCACACCTTCGTGGTAGAATTTCCGCCTGACTTCCCGCCGGTGCGCGGCGACGAAGAACGCTTGCGGCAAGTGATCTCCAACCTGCTTTCGAATGCCATCAAGTATTCGCCGGGCGGCGGCGCGATTCAAGTGAAAGGCCGCGTCGAGCCGGAGCGCGTGATCGTGGCCGTGAACGACGAAGGCATGGGCCTGCCGACCGAGGAACTGGAAAAAGTTTTCGAGCGCTTTTATCGCGCCGACACGGCGGCGACGAAACGCGCACAGGGCGCGGGGCTGGGACTCTTCTTAGCCAAAGCCGTCGTCGAAGCGCACGGCGGACAAATCTGGGCCGCCTCCGAGGCAGGGCGCGGCGCGACGTTTAGTTTTAGCATACCAACTTAAGTTACTTAGCCGATTTGTTTACCGCTGAGAACGCAGAGAGCGCAGAGTTAGTTTTTTCTTGAAAACTCAGCGTTCTCCGCGAACTCTGCGGTGAAATCGAGCTATCGGGAATCTAATGTTTACCACCACAGTCACCTGCCCCAACTGCCGGCAACCCTTCAGCGCGCAAGTCGAGCAACTCTTTGATGTCGGTCGCGACCCGTCGGCCAAGTCGCGGTTTCTGCGCGGACGCATCAATGCCTTCACCTGCCCCAGCTGCCGTTTTCAATCCATGATCGCCTCGCCGATTGTGTATCACGATCCGGAGAAGGAACTGCTGTTGACGTTCGTGCCGATGGAGTTGGGCATGCCGTTGCCGGAGCAAGAGCGCATGCTTGGCTCACTAACCAAAGCCATCGTGAACAACCTGCCGCCTGAATCGCGCAAAGGCTATTTGCTCCGCCCGCCCCCGGCCTTGACTCTGCAGGGCATGATCGAGCGCGTGTTGGAAGCCGACGGCATTACCAAAGAGATGGTCGAGGCGCAGAGGAAGAAGGCCGCGGTGGTGGAACAATTCCTGGCCGCGCCGGACGAAGCGGCTTTGGACGCGCTGATCAAAGAGCACGACGCCGAACTCGACTACACCTTCTTCGATCTGTTTACCGCCGCCGTCCAGTCCGTCGCCGAATCCGGCGACCGCGTCCGCGCCGAAAAAATGCTGGCCGTGCGCAACAAAATCCTGGCAGGGTCGACGCTCGGCAAACAATCGGCGGAGCAATCCAAGTTGTTTGAAGACACGGCCAACGAATTGAATTTGATGGGCGATAAGTTGACGCCCGAAAAATTTTTTGACCTGGTGGTGCAAGCCGAAGGCGAAGATCGGGTGACGGCGCTGGTGACGCTGGCCCGCCCGCTGGTGGACTACAACTTCTTCATGAAGCTCACCACGCTCGTCAACCAGGCCCCCGACGGCGACCGCGCGCGATTGCAAAAATTGCGCGAAAGTATTTTGGCGACCGTGGCTCAAGTGGATCAAGTGGCGCAACAGCAAGGCCAACAAGCCGCCGCCGTCCTGCGTCGCCTGATCGAAGCGCCCGACATGGCGCAGGCCGTGCGCGAAAACATTCAATCCATTGACAACACCTTCATGGCCATCCTCGGCCAGAATTTTGACGCCGCGCAGAAGGCCGGACGCAAAGACGTGGCCGAGAAAATTCAACAAATCGGCGACGCGATCTTGGCCATCATCCGCGACTCCGCCCCGCCGGAGATCAAACTGATCAACGAACTGCTGGCGTTGGAAACCGAAGAGGAAGCGCTGGAGGCCGTCAAGCGCCGCGCGACGGAGATCACCCCGCAAGTGGTGGAGGCCATGAAAGAGGTGGAAGCGGAGTTGGGCGCGTCGGATCGCAAAGAAGTGGCCGAGCGGCTGGGCAAAATACGCGCCACGGCAGAGAAAGAGGCGATGATGGCGAAGTGGAAGTGAATGGGACGCAGATGCACGCAGATAAACGTCGTTCTCGGTCGTGCCTGCCCCTCAATGGGCGCACCTGCAGGTGCGCCCCGACCCTCATGAATTACAACCTGCAAAAACACCACCGCCGTTCCATCCGCCTGAAAGGGTTCGATTATTCGCGGGCGGGCGCGTATTTCGTCACTATCGTCACGCAGCACCGGGAATGCGTGTTTGGCGAAATTGTGACGGGCGAGATGCGGTTGAATGATGCAGGGCGGATGATTGAGAAATGGTGGTTGGAATTGAATCGCAGCAATGGGAATTGGATAACGAAAACCCGATGAGGGCGAATACACCGGGGGCGAACACACAGGTTCGCCCCGACATGCCATGACCGCGTTCACCGAATCCGTTGTGGAGGAGGCCGCCCTCGGCTGGCACCGTTGATTCGATACACCTCGACCCTCAACCGCATTGCCTTCATCGGCAACTACCTGCCGCGCCAGTGCGGCATCGCCACGTTCACCACCGACTTGTGTGAAGCGATCGCGACCGAATACACTGAAACCACGTGCATCGCCCTGCCCGTCAACGACATCGAGGCCGGTTATGCCTATCCGCCCCGCGTGCGCTTTGAACTGACGGAGAAGGACATCGATTCGTACCGCCGCGCCGCCGACTTCTTGAATATCAACAACGTAGACCTGGTGTGCCTGCAACACGAATATGGCATCTTCGG
>CAYYCF010000186.1:0-1144 GCA_964470235.1 uncultured Anaerolineales bacterium
ATGGAGATAACGAATCAATGAACCCCATGCTTTCCCAAATCCACAGCCTGCCGGCGCTCATCCGCGAATCATTTCAACAATTTGACGACGCCGCGCGGCAGACGCTCGACCACGCGCTGTGCCTTTCGGCCAAACGATTGTTTGTGACCGGCTGCGGCGATTCGCATCACGCCTCGCTCGGTTCTGAGTTGGCTTTTGAAACACTGGCCGGTCTGCCCGCCGAGCCGATGACTGCGCTGCAGTTTGCGCGCTACGCCGCCGGGTTTCTGCCCGAAGGCGGACCGGGGATGACTCTGGTGATTGGCATCTCGGTGTCGGGCGAAGTATCGCGCACGCTGGAGGCGCTGACGCTGGCGCGGCGAGCCCGGGCGACGACGGTGGCCCTCACCGCCACTCCAGGCAGCCGGGTGGCGAACGCCGCCGAGCACGTGTATCTGGCGCAGACCACGCCCTTCCCCGATCCGCCCGGCGTGCACACCCCAGGTGTGCGGTCGTATTTGGTGAGCCAGTTAGCGCTGTTGTTGATGGCCGTTCGTTTGGGCGAAGTGCGCGGCCGGTTGAATCCCACCGATGCGGTCGCGGTGCGTAAAGAGATTCTTTCTTTGGCCGACGCCGCCGAGAAAACCATTGAAGCGTGCGACAAAGCGGCGCGGGCGCTGGCCGAAGAGTGGAAGGACGCGCAGGAGTTTGTCTTCGTCGGCGGGGGGCCGAACTACGGCACGGCGTTGTTTTCGGCGGCCAAAGTGTTGGAGGCCTCGGGCGACCCGGCGCTGGGGCAGGAGACCGAAGAGTGGGCGCACCTGCAATACTTCGCCCGCGCCGTGGCAACACCGACCTTCATCATCACCGCCGCCGACCGCGATCTATCGCGCGCCACCGAAGTCGCGGCGGCGGCGAAGACGGTGGGCCGGCGGGTGGCGGCGGTCAGCCCGGCCTCGGCGGCGGGCTTGCGCCGGGAAGCGGCTCGCACACTGACGCTGCCTGAAGGCGTGCGCGAGATGTTCTCGCCGCTCATCGCCGCCATTCCCGGCGAACTGTTTGCTGCGCATCGCTCGGACGTGATCGGCGAGCCGTTCTTTCGCAGTTTCGGCGGCGGGCGCAATCAGGAGGGCGGCGGCGGCATCAGCCGCATCCGCACCAGTGA
>CAYYCF010000186.1:1244-5112 GCA_964470235.1 uncultured Anaerolineales bacterium
GCGGCGGGCGCAATCAGGAGGGCGGCGGCGGCATCAGCCGCATCCGCACCAGTGAAATTTTGGCAGCATGACTCCGCTGCAAAAAGCCCATTTGAACTGCGAAGACGCCAAGAGCGCGAAGAAAAACAAGGGCGAATCCTTTGCGCGCTTTGCGCCTTCGCGGTGAGATCGTAGCTCTTTCAGGAAAGCCAAACATGCCTCAAAAAGTTATTCTCGATGTTGATACCGGCGGCGACGACGCCGTGGCCATTTTGTTGGCGGGGCATCACCCGGCGACGGAATTGGTGGCTGTAACCGTGACGCACGGCAACGCGCCGCTGGTGGTGACGTTGGACAATACCCTCAAGTGTGTTGAGCACGGCGGCCTGCGCGACGTGCCGGTGTACGCCGGGGCAGCGCGGCCTTTCCTCGCCGATCCGGCCCCGCTCGATCCGGTGCAGAACCGCGCCCTGCCGCTGCCCACGCCGACTCTCAAGCCCCGGCCGGGCCACGCGGTTGACTTTCTCATTGACTACTACATGGGGCCGGATGGCCCAACGACGATTCTCGTGCCTACCGCGCCACAGACCAACATCGCGTTGGCCTTGCTCAAAGAACCGCGCCTGGCTCAGCGCATCCCGCGCATCGTCACAATGGCCGGCGCTTATCTCGAAGGCAACGTCACGCCCTCGGCCGAGTTCAATATCTTCGCCGACCCGGAGGCGGCGCGAATCGTGTTCAATTCCGGCATCCCGATCACGATGGTGGGGCTGGAAGTGACGGCGCAAGCGTTGGTGACGCTGGACGACGCGGCGAAGCTCAAGGCGCTGAATACCGCGCAGGCCAAAGTGGCCGCCGAGGAAATTCGCGCCGAAGTGCAATGGTTCATGGACAACGTCGGCTGGACGGGCGGGCAGATTTACGACGCCTGCGCGGCGGCAGCGGTGATCGACCCAGGCCTGCTCGAAACGAAGCCGATGCACGTGGAGATCGAGTTGACCGGCCAGCATACGCGCGGCCGCACCGTGGCCGACATCTCCGGCTATCAGAAGAAACAAGCGAATGTAGATGTCGGCGTGAAGATCAACCGCGAACGGTTTATGCGGGTGTTGTTCGAGGGGATGGGGAGTGGAGCGTGAAGCGTGGAGCAATGTTCTTCTCCATCGGCTCGGTCATCATAGACGACATCGTCCTGCCCGACGGCCAGACGCGCATGGGCATGCTGGGCGGCGGGGCGACGCACGCCGCCATTGGCCTGCGCGTATGGAGCGACCGCGTGGGACTGTGCGCGGCCGTCGGCCGCAATTTCCCCGACTCGCTCCGGGCCGAACTGGCCGGCGCATTCGATCTGCGCGGACTCCTGACGCGCGACGCGCCCACGCCGCGCGCCTGGCAGTTGTTCGAGCGCGACGGTCGCCGCACCGAAGTGTTCCGCTCCGACTTCGACGAATTCTTGGCGATCAGCCCGCAACCGGCAGAACTGGCGGATGTACTGCACGACGCCGAAGGCGTCCACCTCGAATGCGGCGCGCCCGACCCACTGCGCGAATGGGTGGCCCGCTTCCGCGCCGAGGGTTGCCAGGTAATTTTGTGGGAGCCGTGGGACCTCACTCTTCAGCCGCAGAACCGCGCACTTTTCCGTGAACTCGCGCCGTTAGTGGACGTGGTCTCACCTAACCTGCTCGAAGCACAACAGTTTACGGGGTTGACCGATCCGAACGAGATCGCCGCCGCGTTGTTGGGCGATGGAGCGCGGGCAGTGGCCTTGCGAATGGGTGAGCGGGGAAGTTTGGTGGCCGGGAGGGACGGGGCGATGACAGCCATCCCCATTGTCCCTGTGAAAAAAATCGTGGACGTGACCGGCGCGGGCAACGCTTATTGCGGCGGCTTCGTCGTGGGGTTGGCCAAGACGGGCGACCCTTCGACAGGCTCAGGGCAGGCTCTGACGCAGGCAGGGCGGTACGGCGCGGTGGCGGCCTCGTTCGCCCTCGAACAGTTTGGGGCGATGATCCCGCTCCATGGGTTGCGGGCCGAAGCCGAGCGCCGCCTGGCGACCCTTTCCCTCCCCAACCCCCGCCGACTGCTGTTCGACCGTTTGGCCGCCACGTGGGACGCCAACCCCGCCCCACCCGATTTGAAACTGAAACTGAATCGAATCGCGGCGTCCGGATCGATTCGGGCTGGCGGGCGCTTGCTCGACTTGGGTGCCGGTACGGGAACCCTCACACCCGCGCTGTTGGATCATCAACCCGTCGTCGTCGCCGCCGACCTGTCGCCGGCCATGCTCGGCCAACTGCGCCAAAAGTTTGGCGGGCAGGCCGTGGTGCAACCGCTGGCCGCCGACGGCGAGCGACTGCCGCTCGAGTCGGAGTCAATGGACGCTGTCTTTTGCCACGCCGTCTTCCCCCACTTCGCGGACAAGCGCGCCGCGCTCGACGAGATCAAGCGCGTCATCCGGCGCGGCGGGCGGCTGGTGATCAGTCATCCTATCGGCCGCGACCAAGTAAACGCCATTCATCACCGGGCCCCCGATGTCATCTTGCATCAGGATATTCTGCCGCCAGTTGGCGAAGTGATAATCATGCTCGCCGAGTCCGGCTGGCGTGTGGTGGAAACGGCCGATGAGGAGACGCTCTACTTGATCGTCGCGGAGAAACTGGTTTAGAGCAAATTCCATGGTGATATGCGGCATCCTTCAACTGCGCGGCGCAAGCCGCTACGCGTGAGCGGAGTGCGGTGTAGTTCCGCACGAAGTCGAAGGGGCGCGCCGCTCCGTTCAGGATGCCTGGTGTAAACGAATCAGGAATCTGCTTTAGATCGGGCGACCCAGGCCTATTTCAGATACTTGTCGTACCAGTCGGCGATGCGGTGGTGCAGATCCAGCCAGTGTTTCTTTTCGGACGGGCCGTGGCCCTCGCGCGGGTAAATCACCAGTTCCGTGTCAACGCCGTGATCCACCAACGCCCGATAAAACTGGTAGGACTGTTCCGGCGGCACGTCGCGATCTAATTCGCCGTGCAGGATCAGCGTCGGCGTTTTTACCCGGCCGACAAAATTCATGGCCGAGAAGCGGGCATACACCCCGTCGCGCTCGTAGGGACTGGCGTCGTAGTGGATGGCGTCCCACGCGTGCAGATGGCTGTTGCCGTGAAAGCTCAGCCAGTTGGTAATGCCCGCGCCCATCACTGCCGCTTTGTAGCGATCGGTGCGCGTGACCGTCCAAGCCGTCATGAACCCGCCGTAGCTCCAGCCGCCGAATCCCAAACGCGCCGGGTCGGCCAGTCCGCGTTCGATCAACGCCTCCACGCCTGAATCGATGTCTTCAAAATCCTGACCGCCCAGGTCGCCGAGATTGGCTTCGGCAAACTTCAGCCCGAAGCCCGTACTGCCGCGGTAGTTGGGGAAAAACACGGCGTAGCCGCGCGCCGCCAGGCATTGCCCCCACAGGTTGACGGCCATAAAACCGTTGGCTGCCAGCGAGGTAGGCCCGCCGTGCGGATTGACGATGAGGGGATAACGTTTGCCATCGCGATAGCCCACCGGCTTAATCAACACACCGCGCATCGGCCAGCCGTCGCGGCTCGTCCACGACGCGATCTCCTGCTGGCCCAGCGCGAAGTCGCGCACCTGCGGCGCGGCGTCGGTCAACTGCTTCCAGCGCACTCTGTCGGCGGCGATCGCGCCGGTCCACACATCGCGGGCGGCGTGCGGCGCGGCGCGGGCCACGGCCAGCGTCCGGCCGTCTTTAGCCAGCGAGAAGCGCGGCCAGTAGCGGTCGGCTACTTCCACCGGTTGCCGCCACAGGGTGCGGACGCGGCCGGAGGCGACGTCTAACTCGCCGACGGCCGCCTGCCCCTGCTCGTAGCCGATCGTCAACAGGGCGCGGCCG
>CAYYCF010000187.1:0-2499 GCA_964470235.1 uncultured Anaerolineales bacterium
CCCGCCGCCGGATCGCGCCCAAGGAGGAACCAAATGAGATACAGCCCACCCGGGACGGCGAGAAGCAAGGCGATGACCAGCGCGGCGATGCCAAGCTGCAGAAGCGGCTTGACGTTTTCGTCGAAGGCGGCCTGCCGATCATAGCCGGCTTGCCACGAGGGCGGCGCGGCCTGGATCGCGCCGTGCTGGAACACGAGGCCGATCTCGACTCCTTCATAAGCCCGTATACCGCTCGTGCTGGTGTAAGTGGCCGTGAGGCTGTCGGCGCTCGTTTTCCAAATCATCTCCGCGCCGGAAGATTGCGGGTCGGCGATGAGCGGGCCGCCAGGCGGCAGATGCACGGTGACGGTAGATTGTATGATCGGGAATTCGAGTTCGCGGGTGATGGCGAGAAATTGAATCTTGTCGCCGGAATCGTACTGGCGGATCGCGCCGTGAACGGTGTACGCCAATTCAAAGGTCCGCGTTTCGTCCGCGAGGGGAGGGAAGTTCCAATCAATGTTGACGTTACTGCTGTCTTGCGAAACGGTGTAAGTGTAGTCTCCGCCCGACGCATTGGCGTACGCGCGGCCAGGCTCCGAGAGGGTGATGTTATCAATGCCATCGCTTCGCGCCAGCGGGATGACGGCGAAGCCGGAACGGAACGGCCCGCCGACGAAGTTGATCTCTTGCGTTTCGATCACGCGCAGGTCGCCGTTGGTTAGCGCCGTGATGTCAACATCGTATCGCTTCCAGTTGACGGTTTTGCTTTGCGCGGAGGCGGCGAGCGGCGCGGCGAGGGAGGCGAGAAGGATTAAAACAAGAAGAAAGGGACGCGGATAAACACGGATGGACGCGGATTTTTTGTTGTAGTTCACGATTGAGATTATAGACGAATGAGGAGGAAATGCAAACAACCGCGCGCTAGCCCAAACTTCGGAAGTCCGCGCCACGCCCGTTGGGTCTGATTGAGCCGCTTAGCGCGGACTTCCGAAGTTTCATCTTAACCGCAATCATAAAGCTGTTGCGGGCCGCCGGGGCCGGGCGGCGCGGGCGGTGGTCGCGATTGATTGCCAATTCCACCGGCATCCGGCCCCTGCGGGGGCGGCTGAAGGCCGATGCTGTTTTCGTTCTGCCAGAGCGAGGCCTGGACAGTGGCGCAATGATCGGCCACCCAGCGCGTGAGGTCGGATTGGCGTTCGCGCTGCGCGGGGAGCAAGAAAAAGCGCACGTCGCCGGCGGAGATTTTTTGGGAGAGTTGATCGGCAGTGAGGATACGGTCACCGCCGGAGAATCCGCCAAGTGCCATGACTGGTTCGGCGGTGGCGAGGATAACGGGCGCGGCGGTGTTGGCGTTAAGCGTGGCCAGTAAATAGGTCTCGTCGGCCCGGCGGGCCGTCAAGTAATCCACGAGTCGGTCTACGTTTGGCGCGCCGATGAATTTTGGCCGCTCAAGAAGATCGGGCGAGGCGTAGGGCAAACCCGAGTCGCCAACGGCCAGGACGGGCGTGAGTGACCAGATGGCCGGGGCGATGAGGAGGGCGAGGAGGCCGAGGGCAAGGGCGATTCTCTGTATGGGAGTGTGGGTGTGTGGGAGTGGGCGAGCGAGGAGGAGGCCGGCGGTGGCGACGAGGGTCGCGACGAGGATGATGGGGCTGAGCCAAATGCCCCACGTAGGAAAGGCGGCGAGGATGTAGATCTCGGTCGCGGCGGCGATCACGAGAGCGGTTGGCAGGATCAGGTTGCGCGGGAATCCACGGCGGGTTGATTCCCACATGGCGGCGAGTCCCGCACCTACCAGCGCGGCAATTGCGGGCGCCATCATTTCCAAATAGTAGCGGTGAAACAAATTCGCCATGCTGAAAAAGATGATTTGAGGGATGAGCCACGCGCCCCACAGCGCGAGGGCGTGAAGTTGCGGCGCGGGCGGGCGGCGCGCGACGGCGACGACGAGGCCGATGAGTGCCAGGGGTAACAGCCAAGTGGCCTGCCCGGCGAGTTGCTCGTTGAAGAGTCGGAAGAGGCCGGGGTCGCCGGTTTCGTTGCCGCGCCCCGGAGCGCCGCCATCGTTTGCGGGAGGGTTGCCATCGGCCCCTGCCCCCGGGCCGTCCGGGGCGAAGGGAGGCGGGTTCACGCCCGCGCCGTTTTGTCCAAAGGAAGAGGCGGGCGGAGGGGGAAGGTTCGGCGCGTCGGCTTGGCCGCCGTCCACTCGGCCGCCGCGCGTGGGAATGAGTCGCGCGAGGCCGTTGTGGCCGATGATCAATTCGGTGACGGTGTTGTCGGTGCTGCTGCCGACGAACGGGCGTTGATCGGGCGGCGTGAGATCGACGGCGACGACCCAGGCCAGCGAAACGACGACCAAGACGACGGTGGCAACGGCGAGGTGGGCGATGCGTTTCCACCAGGTGATAGGCGGCGCGATGAGATAGAAAAGGTAGAAGGCCGGAAGAACCAAAAAGGCTTGCAGCATTTTGATGTTGAAGCCGATGCCGACGAGCAACGCGCAGACCAGCAGCCAAC
>CAYYCF010000187.1:2599-5104 GCA_964470235.1 uncultured Anaerolineales bacterium
GGCTAACAACGAAGTGAAAACGAGCAAGCTATCCATCGTGTTGTTGCGATTGGCGGCAATGCTAATCGGCGTGAGGGCCAGCACCAGCGCGGCGACGAGCGCGGCCATCGGCCCAAACACTCGGCGCACAAGATGGTAGAGGAGAGCGACGGATAACACTCCGGCTAACGCCTGCGGGAAGAGGAGACTCCAGCCGCTGAACCCAAACAGCATTGCGCTGGCGGCTTGTATCCACAAGCCGAGCGGGGGTTTGTCTACGGCGACGAAGCCATTAGAATCGAAAGACACAAAGAAAAAGTTGCGCCAGCTCGTGAGCATGCTCTTGACGGCGGCGGCGTAATAGAGATTGGCGTAGCCTTCCTGATCGAGTCGGTAGAAGTGCAGAAATGCCGCGACCAGAAGAATACCGATGAGGGCAAGGGCGTGAAGGAGTCGGGAGCGGGTCAGAGTGGGCATGGTGGGTCGAGTATGGGAGTGTGGGTGTATGGGTGTGAGTATGTTAGAGCTGGTAACAGGATAGGGGCAGAGAGGCAAGAGGGTGTTACGGGGTTGTAAAGTTTCGGTGAAGTGTAGGGGCGGAGCATTCGCCTATGGGTGTCCGGTTTTTCGTACTTGTTTACAGTGAAAGCTATAGAACCGCTGAAACGCTGAAAACACTGATTTCACTGACGGTCTCCGCGGGCAAACGACCGCTTTCAGCGTGTTCAACGCTATCAGCGACTCAGCGATTCAATGGGTTGGCGGCGCAGACTCACCACACGGTAAACACGTGCGGTTTTTCATATGCCGAGAGTCCGCTTTGCTTGCGTCGCCTCTACTCAACCAACGCCTGCGCCAGATCGGCAATCAAATCGTCCTTGTGTTCCAGACCCACCGAAATGCGGATCAACCCCGCGCTCACTTCCAGCGGCGAGCCTTGTGTGCTGGCGTGAGTCATCGCCGCCGGGACTTCGATGAGCGACTCGACGCCGCCGAGCGACTCGGCCAGCGCGAACAGGCGCGTGCGCGCCACCATCCGCCGCGCCGCCTCCGCGCCGCCGTTCAACACCAGCGCTATCATCCCGCCCCCGTTCCGCATCTGGCGCTGAGCCAGCTTGTATTGCGGATGATCGGCCAGACCTGGATAGATCGCTTCTTTCACTTGCGGGCGATCGGATAGAAACTGCGCCACCGCCAGGGCGTTTTCCGCGTGGCGATCCATGCGCACCGGCAGAGTTTTCACGCCGCGCAACACCAGCCAGCAATCCATCGGCCCAGGCACCGCGCCGACGGCGTTCTGCAGAAACTTCAACCGCTCGTGCGCTTCGTCGTCGTTCAAAATCGCCGCGCCGCCCACCACATCGGAATGTCCGCCCAAATATTTCGTCGTCGAATGCACTGCAATGTCCGCGCCCAATGCCAACGGGCGTTGGAGATAGGGCGTGGCAAAAGTGTTATCCACCATTACCAGCGTGCGGGCGCTGTTCGCATGCGCCAACTCCGAAATGGCCGCGATGTCGAATAGCTTGAGGCGCGGATTGGTCGGCGTTTCTAGCAGAACCATCCGCGTGTTGGGGCGCAATCCGGATTTGACCGCGCCGAGGTCGGTCATCTCCACAAACGAATACTCGACGCCGTAGCCCTTCAGCACTTTATCCAACAGACGGAACGTACCGCCGTACACGTCGTTTCCGGCTAACACGTGCTCGCCGGACGCGACCAGGCGGAGCACGGTGTCAATCGCGGCCATACCCGACGAAAACGCCAGCCCGTACTTGCCGCCTTCCATTGCCGCCAGACAATCTTCCAGCGCGGTGCGAGTCGGGTTGCCCGTGCGCGAGTATTCGTAGCCTTTGTGTTCCCCCACTCCGGCCTGCACGTAGGTCGAGGTCTGATAGATCGGCGTCATCACCGCGCCCGTCGTCGGGTCGGGCTTCTGCCCGGCGTGGATGGCAAGCGTTTCGACGTGATAGTTTTCGGTCATTGAGTCCTCTCTTTTTGACAACGGATAGAACGGATGCAAACGGATGTTTTTTTGCGGTTTGAAGTTTGAGATTTGAAGTTCGAAGTTTGGGATTTGGATTTTGGGATTTGGGATTTGGGATTTGCTTTATAATCCCCATCGCTATGGAAGAAATAGATTTCGTCGAGCCGGATGAAGTTCCCCTGCCGCCGGAGCATGTAAAGATTGAAAGCCTGACAGCCAAAGTATACCCCGACGGGCGGCGCGTGCGGGTAGACGTGCGGTTGACCCCATTCCTCGAACGACCCAATATGGAATTTCGGGTGCTCAATTCTGCGGGCGACGAGGTGGCCTCGCTCTCGATCATCGAATCCATGGACTACAAATTTGAAATGACCGTTCACCTGCGCGGCCCGCAACCCGTTGGCCGCCACACCCTCCGCGCCGAGTTGTTCTATTCCTCCGAGCCTGGCGCGCACCGGCCATGCGCCGAAGTAGTATTCGACGTGGTATCTCAGACTTCCGAAGTCTCCAAGACTTCGGAAGTCTGACCCCTTTCGGGT
>CAYYCF010000188.1:0-5090 GCA_964470235.1 uncultured Anaerolineales bacterium
TCGAGATACTCCCACACCGTCATGTCGTCGTACACGCCGAAGAAGTCGGGCATGTACCCGATGACGCGGCGCACGCCGCGCGCGTCTTTCGTCACCGAATGGCCGGCCACGCGCGCTTCGCCGCTGGTCGGCGCCATCAGCGTCGTGAGAATGCGCATCGTCGTCGTCTTGCCCGCGCCGTTCGGCCCCACGAATCCAAAAATCGCGCCCGGCTCGACGTTCAACGACAATGCGTCCACCGCCGTGAGCTTGCCGTACGATTTGACGAGATTGGTAATTTCGATGATGGGAGACATTTCGCGTTCCAGACCGCACAGGCCAAACAGTTTTCGTCAACGGATGCCAACGGATATCTCGACATATCCGTTCAATCCGTTTCATCCGTTGACGGGATTCCTACCTTTGCACCACCAGCGTAAAATCCAGCGTTTCGATTGAGACCGAATTCTGAAAACTCGGATTCTCGATTTGCACATCAATGTGCCCGTCCTGACCAACAAACTGCGCCGGGGCGTTGATCACTGTGTCGCCCCAGCTTAGATTGTTGACCTCCACCCAACGCCCTTCGCTTTGATCCAGAAGGCTGACCACCAAGCCGGTGGAGCCGGTGAGTCCGTACGAGGTCAGATGGAGAGTCAACGATTTGACCGATTCAAAATCCAGCGCCATCGCCGGAGTGTAGCGCAGAGCAAAGTACCCCTGGCTCAAATACGAATCGTAAGGGCTGCCGCCGCCCCCCGATCCAGGATCGATCACTTCCCACGTCATTAAGCCTGGCGGCACGGAAATCGCGCCGCGGCTGACCACCACTTTCGGCTCGAGACGGACAATGTAGAGCGTCAGGTCGGCCGCATTGAACTTCTGCCCCTCCAACGACACTTGCACCGGCGACGTGTCGGTCCAGCCCACCAGGTAGGTGCCACTGCCCCGCCCGCCGCTGTTGTAGGGATCGAACACCCACGTCAACAGCGAGTAGCGCCGGTACGTTTCGCGGTCGTCGTAATACGACGACGTGCCAAGAATGTCGTCAATGGTCGTGTCGTATCCTGAATTATAGTAACCTGGATAATACGACGAAGAGAGCGCGGCTCCGGGCGGCAATATTTGCGCCGCGGTCTGCATCGCCCACGTTGCACGCGAGGCGCTCAAGACAACCCTGGCGTCCGCATTTTCGCCGGGGCCGATGTCGCCCACTTTCTGCGCCCCGCCGGCCGCGAGAATGACCGCGTCCTGCAACGTGAGATCGCTCAAATTGGAAACCGTGCCGTCGAGCGTGGCCTTTGCGCCGGCCACCGAGTAAGTCAAATCGGATTTGAATTTGGGCGCGGCCACCTGCCCTTGCGCCACAAACGGTTTGATCGCGCCCACGTCCACGCGCACACCCCTGATGAACCCGGCATCGCTCTGCTCCATTTGCGCCCCGCCGAGCGAAGTGTCCACCGTTCCGTAATACGTGTCCGACGGAAAAGGTTGAAGAAGCAGATCGCCGTCCGCCCGCAGATCGTATTCGTCGCGTCCCGGCGAGAAAATGCCCACCAACGACTCCACCTGCGCCAGGTCGGAATTTTCCCACACCTGCGCTACCGTGAGGCGGTGCAGCGTCGCGCGCGTGCCGCGCAGACCGAAGCTGGCAACGTAGGTGATCACCACAAACAACAACACCAGAGCCGGAACAGTAATCCACGCCAGTTCGCGGCGCTTGAAGCGGCGCAATATAAAATAGTTTAGCGGCCCCACCGCCAACACGTACCCGCCGAGAAACGTGCACACTTGCAAAACGTGCGGCAGGCCAATGCCGGGGATCGAGTTGACCGCCTCTCCGGCGTTGTACCAGTTGCGATAAGTGTTCGACCAGCCTGGGCGTTCGATGCTGGATGAAAGCAAATTGCGATACGTGCCTTCCGCGCCGCGCCAACCTTTGATCGGCGAGAGCGCCGGATCAAACGCCAGCATATCCACTTTGCCGTAGCCGTAAGTCTGCTCAATCAACAACGGGACGGGCGGCGTCCCGGCGCTCACCAACGAAATCGCGCCGGGCCGCAATTCTCCCGATACGGCGATGAGGGAACCTTCCGGAGCGGACTCCTGCGCATACGCGCCCAGCGGAGCCAGCGATGTGATCGACTCCGTGCGGACGGGGACGAGCGGCAGCAGATCTGCCAACCCGGCGGCCACCTTCTGCCAATTCGGGCCGCCGGCCACCACTATCCGGCCGCCGCCCGAAAGCCAGGCCTTCATGGCCTCAATCTGCTTGGCGCTCAGCAGGCCGGTGTCCACGTCCGAAACGATCAGCACGTCCAACGCTTCCCAGGCCTGCGTCAGCGGCGGCAGATCGTCCACCGTCAGTTGGGCCACTTTGCCCTGTCCGTTCAACGGATCGATTTTTGTTAGCACGTTGAACGCGGACGGGCTGGCGGCCAACACACCATACAGAAGATCAGAGGAGGAACTCTGCGTGACTCGCGCCGAGGACGTGCCGAGCGTTTGCTTACCTTCGACGTAACTGACCGTGATCTTGGTGGCGTACCCTTCGGCCAGCACAAACATGAAGATTTCTTTGCGCGCCCCGGCGGGCAATTCCACCGGCCGGGTGTAATCTAAAGTGGAGCCGTCGTTACGCGGCGCGGATATTATCACCGTGCCGTTCAAGTCCCCGCCGTTGTTTGCCAGCGTAACGCGGACGGGAATCCACATGGCGTCTTTGTACAGGCCGTCAAAACCGGCTCGCACAGTCAACGCCACTTGATTGCCCTGCGCCTGCGCCGCACCGCCGATTTGCATTAGCAGTAGGGCAACAAGAACAAGAGTGAATGTTACGCGCGCTCTTAGCATATTGAGAAGTATTCTACCGCCGTTATCTTTGTTCCGCGCAACTACCATTCGACGTTGATTTCGGCCCGGCGATTCACGGTGAGGGACAACTTATAGATCGCGCCCCCGCCCCGGCCCCCCCCGGCGACGGCCAGCAAGTCGCAAGGGTGGGAGCCACCGCCTTCCCCTGTGCGGCGCACTTCCGCGCGAGAACGGGGATTATCAGGCAAACACAAAACGACCTCTCCCCCTGCCAGGCGGTTTAGTTTAATGACGAACCTCACCCCATGATCAGTTCCCTGCCATTCTTCGACCTCGCCGCCCTGCGAGAAGTGGAACGACGAACCGACGAACTGCGGCGCGGCAGTGACGGCGCGCGCGGCCAGCAGCCGCCCGCCGTGCGGCGGCAGATCACAGCTGACCGGCGCGGCGGCGCGGGTATACGCGCGATTCCAAAAATCATAAACGTGGCTGTCGGCGTCAATTGGCAAAGTCCGTTTGGCCGGCGAATCGCCCCAGTTGAACAATCCGAACACCGTCCACTCTCCCGCCGCGCCGCGCATGGGCAGTTCCAACAATTCGGGCATTTCCTTTTCAAGCCAATCGCGCGCCAACGCCGTGCGGCCCAATACCGGCAGCAGCGGCTCGATCAATCGCCGCCGCTCCGGCGCGAGCCTCGCCATATCATCCGAGACAAAAAACATGCCGCCGGAGAGGGCGATCACGCTGGCCAGAGCCGTCACCTCGTCGAGAGTCAACCTGGTGTCATCGCGCGCCAACAAACAATCGGGGTCGTTGAGCCACCAACGGCGGTGAAGCGGCGCGCGCGAGATTACGTTGCGAATCGAATTGCGCGCCGAGGGCATGGCCGGTTCATTGCGAAACGGAAGCGATAGGCCGTTGAACGAGGGCCGCCAGCGCACGTCCACGTCCGGGCCGATTCGCATTGCGTCCACGATGCCGACCGCCGTGCCCAGCGGACAGCCACAGCCGACGATGAACGTCTCCGGCCCGGCCGCCTCGCGGATGAGTTCGAGCCCAAGCCGCAGCGCTTGCGCGCGCGTGCGCGTGGGGTCGTGCCGTTTGCTGGGCAGCGCGGCGGCGTAAAGAAAATCCAGTTTGAGATACGGATAGCCCCACTCGTTCACCGCCGCGCCGATTAATTTGCGCGTATGCTCTTGAACGGCAGGATGAGTCACATCCAGCCCGCGCGCGAAAGTGTTGAAGACAAAACCGGCGCTCGAGGCCAGGCCGAGTCTGTTTCGCAACAACCAGTCGGGGTGATCGCGCGCGAGTTTTGAATCCGGTTTGGCGATGAAGGGCGCCAACCACAAGCCGGGCGCAAGACCGCGCGCGCGGATAGAGTCGGCCAGGGCGCGGAGGCCGGAAGGGAATTTGTCATTCGGCTGAAACCAGTCGCCGACGTTGGATTCAAACCCGTCGTCGAGTTGGACGAGTGAGAGCGGGAGTCGATCTTGATCGGCCGCGATGCAATCAACATTGGATCGCATGTCGGCTTCGGTCACTTTATCAAAGAAGTGATACCACGAACACCAACCGGCCGGCGTCTCCGCCGGAACGCGAGCGGAATTTTCGCGGGCGACAGCCTGAGCATATTCCGCCAACGGATCGAGATCGTAACCGGCGAGGAGTTGAAGATATGCCCAGTCGGTTTGAATTTCGCCGCCAGGCGGCACGACCACGTCGTCACATTGGGCGCGCAAACGAAGCGAGGGCGAGAGGGCGTTGGCGACGACGTCTACCGAACCGAATTGTTCGCGCTGGGAAAGGAACCCGGCGACGATGGCCTGACGGTGCACCGGCTCGGCCAGCACGCCAAACATATCGCCGGAGAACTGGCCGCGAATTTCGGAAAACGGCGTGGCCGGGTTGTGGTTGGGTGGACCTTGCAACCAATCCAAATTAGTGTGCGGTTGTTGTCGGCGCGACGTGACCGCTCCGGCAAAACTCCACGAACCCCAGCCGTTAGAAAAAAACGTGAGCGGCGCGGCGTAGGGCGAAATGCGAATAACGCCGGCGCGGTGCAAGGGGCCGAGGAACATGGGGTTGAAGCGGATGGCGCGAAACGGTTTTGAGCCGATGTTTTTCGCGTTGAGGCGGATGAGCAAAAATGCGCGCTCTTTGGGGAGCGCGAACTCAACCGTGATCGCCAGCGAATCGACTCCGGATCGGGCGCGGGCGACGAGGGTTCCCAGCGGGCCGTGAACCGAGTCTTGCCCGCGCTTGAAAATATCGGCGTCAGCCAAATTCCCGCGCCA
>CAYYCF010000189.1:0-5079 GCA_964470235.1 uncultured Anaerolineales bacterium
GAGAGTTGCTCTTGGGCGCGAAGGGCCGCCCTACGCCGGAGCGAACACTCTCCCCTGCCCTTCACATTCAACTCATCAGGACAAGTGTAGCATGGCCTTGCGCCCTGGCGATCTCTTGCGCGATCGCTATCACATCCGCCAGGCAGTGGGGCAAGGCGGCATGGGGTTCATTTATCTCGCCGAAGACGCGCGGCTGACCGGCCGATTGTGCGCCGTCAAGGAAGTTGTCGGCGACCCCAATGCCTCGCCTCAGGCTCAACAGCAAGCGCGCGCTCAATTCTATCGCGAAGCGTCGGTGCTGGCGCGCCTCGATCATCCCTCACTGCCCAAAGTCTCGGACTTCTTTTCGGAAGAGGACCGCGACTATTTGATCATGGATTACGTCCCAGGCCAAGACCTGTCCGACATCGCTTCGGCGGCGCGCGACGAAGGACGTTTTCTGCCGGAAGCGGACGTGCTAGGTTGGGCGCGCCAGTTGATTGACGCTCTGGTTTATCTCCATTCGCAAGAGCCGCCCGTGCTTCACCGCGACATCAAACCTGGCAACCTCAAGCTTACTCCCAACGGCGCTATTAAACTGGTAGATTTCGGTTTGGTCAAATTGCTCGACCCCGACGAGCGCACCGTTACCATTGTGCAAGGACGCGGCACCGCGCATTACACGCCGTTAGAACAGTACGGCGGCGACACCGGCCACACCGACGCCCGCTCCGACATCTATTCGTTGGGGGCCACCCTGTATCATTTGCTCAGCAACGATCCGCCGTTGGAAGCCAAACAGAGATTCCTCAAACCTGGCACGATGCCCATGCTTCGCGACATCAACCCGCTCGTCTCGCCGCGCGCCGAACGGGCGATTGCGTGGGCCATGAGTTTGCATCCCGACGAACGGCCGCCGGACGCGGGTTCATTTCGCGACGCGCTTTACGATGGAATTTTCCCCGACGTTACCGGCGCGCGGGTATATGTGCCGTCGTCGCCGCGGGAATGGATCGAGCGCGCGTTGGCCGATCCGGTTCAACGGCAGTTGGCGATTGCGGCCGGTTTGCTGGCGTTGTTGGCGTTATTCGTCACGATTGTGCCGAGATAACCACCACCCGATCCCCAGCGCTATCGCCCCACCGCCCAACGCCGCCACCGGCCCGGCCCAACCGCCCAACGCTTTCAACGCCGTCGCGCCGGGCAGACCCAACGCGTAATAATCATAGCTCGCCCAAACCCCTATGGCGATCATCAACGTCAACTTGACGCCCGATGACACCGGCTCGCCCCGGCTGCGTGTCAATCGCCAACCGATGGCGCTCAACCCGATCAAAGCTAGAATGCCAAGAATCAAATCGCCGCCGCTCACCGCTCCGCTCGCGGACGCCGGCGCCGACGGGGTCGTAGCTATCTGATCCGTTGGCGGCGCGAGGATTGTTTCGGTCGGCGCCAGGGTGTCGGTCGGGCCCGGGGTGGGCGTGATGACCACCGGCGTGCTGGGCGCTTCCTGCGCGTTGAATTGCAGTGTATATGAAGACAGAGCCGGCTCGCTGGTGACGCCGACTTCGAGCAGGCCAATGCGATCCAACCGCAACGAGGCCCGGGCAATGCCGTCCATCGTCGTCGCGTCGGCGAGCAAGACCGTAAGCCCTTCGACAACGTAGGTCACAAAAAACTTTACGACCGTTCCGTCCGGCACGGGGTGGCCGTTTCGGTCGAGGATCACGCCCGTGCGGAGCGCCACCAGGTTGTTCACCGCAAAGGCCGGCGGCGTGGGCGTGAGGTCGGGCGGAGTCGGCGTGACCCCTTCCGCCTGGGGCGCGTCACTGAAGAGTTGAATCACCTGTCTTGGATCAGGCTGAGTGATTTCGATCAAGTTGTAGCCCACCGCCGGAACAGACACCGGCGACGCGCCCGACGGCGTCAACTCCTGATACAGAATGCGCGCCGCCACTTCCACTGCCGCCGACGACTTATTGTAGAGCGCGTAGTAAGCCGTCAACTGCGCCACCTCGGTCGTATCCAAGTAATAGGGCGCGTCGAAGGCGAACACAATCACGTGCTTGCCGCGAAGCAACTCGGGGCGTTGGGCCAGCACGCGGTTGAGCGCATTGGAAGTAGGCACGTTCGATTTCACATCGAGCATGGCGAACACCAGCCACTCGGCGTTCGTCGTCGCCTCGGCAATATTCGGCGGCGCAGGCGCGGCGGCTGTGCCTTGTTCCGGAGTGGCAACCGTTGTGCCCTCTTCCTGGGTGGCGACCGCTGTACCTTCTTCCGGAGTGGCGACCGGTGCGGCAAGCGGCGGACTGCCTTCGAGATACCCCACCAGTTCGGCGAAACTGAAACTTGAGAGGTTCGCGGCGATGGCCTCGCCACTGCCCTTGGGTCCGTACAACCTCAACGCGGCTTGCTGCAATGCGTCAACCGCCAGCGCCGAATGGGGCGCGCACGCGCTGCATTGGCGCGTAAGCCGCGTATCGGTGAAGAAGACAATCTGCTGATTGATCGTCGGCGGCGAGGGCAAGCGGTCGGCCAAATCGGCCGAGGCCGGGCTGATCAACGTGGCGGCGTCCCGCGCCGCGGCAAACGTGGCCGCGCGGCCGGCGGCCAGCAAATCGAGTCCGGTCGTCGGCAAGATCGCGTCGAGCGCGAACCGGCCGTACATATTCATTTTCAAAGCAATGATCCGCGACACGGCTTGATCCACCCGCGCGGCAAACGCCGGGTCTTCTTCATATTTCTGCACGAACTGCGCCAGCACCGATTTAATCGTGGTCGGCTGATCCACGGCGGGGTCAAGCCCGAACTGCGAGAGATACAGCAGGTCGTTCCCGGCCAGAAAGGCGTCGCGGGCGATGTTGAAGGCCGGGAAGGTGCGGCCGGTCACATCGTAAAAGCGGCGCACGCCGCGCAAACCGAGCGCATCGCTCATGGCGAGTCCGCCGTTCTCGTGCCAAGCCGAAAACTCCGGTAACCCTAACAACACGCCCAACGCCTGCTGGTCAAAACTGATCGGGCGCGTGGTGTCGCGAATGTTCCCTTGAAAACCGCGATAGCGAATGTGCGAGACGAGCAAGGCGTCGGCGCTGGACGGCGAACCGATTTTAGTGACGGCAAAGAAAGGCGCGAGATCAATCGCCGTCAACTGCGCCAGGGATTTGCTCACCGTCGGCACTTGATCTTCCAACGCGCGGTCGCTCGCGCCGTAACCCGGAAAGTGCCGCGCCACTACGGCCACCCGATTGTCGCTTCCGGTATGCACGCCCTCGATGAAGGCCTTGCCCAACAGCCCCACCCAATAGGGGTCGCCGCCAAACGCCCGCGCGCCCAAATCGGCGGCGCTGGAGGGCTGAGGCGTTTCCACCACATCCAGCGTCGGGCCGAACAGCATGTTGATCCCCAGCGCCGACAATTCCGTCCCGGCAATCTCGCCCGCCGATCTCGCGCGCTCCGCGCTCCAGGTCGCGCCCAGGGTCATCGCGCCCGGCAACGGCGTGAGTCCGGACAACTCGGGCAAGAACGAATTGCCAGGATAGTTCTCGTCGCTAGTCGAGGCGGCTATAAATAATGGAATGAACTGATGTTGATCCAGCGCAGGCGTGGGCGTATTCGTGGCGAGCGAATTCCCCGGCGCCACGCCCGCTGCCGCCGATTGCAGTTGATTGGTCAGGGCCAGCATCTGCCCGGCAAAGGCCGCGGTGTCGGCAAAATTGTCGTTGGCGGCCAACAGCGCCACGCCGCCGATGTGATAGGCGGCAATGAGTTCATACACCGGCGAAGAGGGATCCACCGACGGCCCGTTGAAAGTGACAACGAACAACTGCCCCACACGCTCTTCGGGCGTGAGGACAGAAACGATCCGCGCCACGCGCGGATCGGACGGGGTGACAGTTTGCCGCCTGGGCGCCGCCTCCGCCGCCGCGGGGGCGAGGAGATTCAGCAGAAGCGCCGCAAGAAGGAAGAAGCGGGTGAGACGACGCTCTTTTGGTTTATCTGCGTTCATCTGTTGGAATCTGCGTCATCTGTGTTCCGATGAGGTCGGCTTGAGCAGTCAGCGCGATTGTAACTCAAAAATGTCCCTCACCAATTCCTCAACCTTCACCGATTCCGCATCGTGCCAATGTATCTGCGGATCGTCCGCCTTGAACCAGTTCGCTTGTTGGCGCACGAAGCGGCGCGTGTCGTGTTTAATCAACCGCTTCGCTTCATCTAGATCGATTTCGCCGCGCAAATACGCGCCGACTTGCCGATAGCCGATGGCCGAAAGCGCCGGAAGAGTCCAATCGTATTGGGCAGCCAAAGTCTTTACTTCGTCAACCAGCCCCTTCGCAAACATAGTCTCAATGCGCGCGTCAATGCGCGCGTAAAGTTTGGGGCGCGGCAATGTGAGGCCGATGAGGAGTGAACGATAGTCCGGCGGTTTCTTTTTTCGTTGGGCGCTGAAGGGCGCGCCCGTCGCCAGCGTCACCGCCAGCGCGCGGATCACGCGGCGCACATTGCGTTTGTCAATCTGCGCCGCCGCGGCCGGGTCGGCTTCCACCAGCCTCTGATACAACGCGTCGCCGCCCTCGCGCGCGGCGAAAGCCTCCAGGCCGGAACGCAGCCCCGGATCAGACTCGCGCTGTGGAATCGCCCAGCCCTCCAACACGGCGCGCACGTATTGCCCAGTGCCGCCGACCAGGAGCGGCAGGCGCCCCCGGGCATTAATCTCGCCAATGAGCCGGGCCGCCGCCTGCTGGTATTCCGCCAGCGACCAGGGTCGATCGGGGTCGGTCACGTCAATTAAGTGATGCGGCGCGCGCGCGCGGTCGGTGAGCGACGGTTTGGCCGTGCCGATGTCCAGGCCGCGATAGAGGTACCGCGAATCGGCGGAGATGATTTCGCCGCCGAGCCGTTCGGCGAGTTTGATGGCCATGGCCGACTTGCCAACGGCGGTGGGGCCGACCAGGGCGAGGAGGGATTGCATTCCGCTCAAAAATTCACCGCAAAGACGCCAAGAGCGCAAAGTACTTTAATTTCTCTTTGCGTCCTTCGCGCCTTCGCGGTTCAAATCTATTGATCGTTGATAGCATTTTCAATCACCTCAACCCTCAA
>CAYYCF010000190.1:0-3386 GCA_964470235.1 uncultured Anaerolineales bacterium
TTCCTCGACGGCGTCGGACTCGGCGACGACGACCCAAACATCAACCCCTTTGCGCGCGCCCACTTGCCTGCCCTGCATGGTCTGCTCGACGGCAAACGTTTGTTGCGCGACACGCCGGCGCACGACAACGGCCGAGCGCGTTTCATCCCCACCGATGCCGGCCTGGGCGTGTCCGGCCCGCCGCAATCCGCCACCGGACAGGCAACTATCCTCACCGGCCTCAACGTGCCGTCGCTCATCGGCGGCCACTGGGGGCCCAAACCGAATGAAGCCGTTGCCGAAATCATCCGCCGCGAAAGCATTTTCAAAACGCTGGCAGCGCATGGCAAGTCCGCCGCGCTCATCAATGCTTATCCGCAACGCTACTTCGACGCCATCCTCAGCGGACGCCGCATGTATTCCGCGATTCCGATGGCGGTGGCCGCCGCCGGGATCCCGCTGATGACTGCCGACGATCTCCGCGCCGGGCGCGCTTTCTCCGCCGACTTCGCCGGACTCGGTTGGCGCACGGAACTCAAATACTCCGATACGCCTGTGTATACTTTCCCCGACGCCGGAGCGCGGCTGGCCCAAGCCGCCCGCGAGCGAGCCTTTACATTCTTTGAACATTGGGTCACCGACCTGATCGGCCACCGCGGCACACTCGAAGAAGGCGTAAAAATCCTCCAGAATTTTGACGCCGTGCTCGGCGGCCTGCTCGCGAATTGGAATGATGAAGAAGGTCTGGTCGTCATCACCTCCGACCACGGCAACATGGAAGACTTCTCCCACAAACACCACACCCTCAACCGCGTGCCGACGCTGGTCATCGGCCGCCACCGCGCCGCCTTTGCCGCCAACCTCACCGACCTCACCGGCTTCGCCCCCGCAATCGTCCACTATCTCTCTGGGTGTACAATCACGCAACCATGATCGATCCCGAAACACTTCGCCATGCCCTGCGCGCCTGGGCTTCCGGCATCACCGTTGTGGCCGCCCAATCGCGCGGCGTGCGGCACGGCCTGACCGTCAGTTCATTCACCTCGGTTGCGCTCGACCCGCCCCTCGTGCTTGTCTGCATTGAAAAGGACGTTCGCACCCTCAACCTCATATTGGAATCCGGCGCGTTCGCCGTGTCCGTGCTTCGCGCCGATCAGCGCCCGTGGTCCGATCGGTTTGCCGGGCGTGACGCCGAAAACAGCAACCGCTTTCACGACGTTCCCACGCACACCGCCATCACCGGCGCGCCCATCATTGCCAACGCCCTGGCGTACTTTGATTGTGTGGTCGAATCGACCCACGACGGCGGGACGCACAGCATCCTCCTCGCCCGCGTCGTCGCCGCCCATCGCGCCGAAGGCGAGCCGTTGTTGTACTGGAATCGTGATTACCGCAGTCTGAAGTCCGAAGTTTGAAATTTGAAGTTTGGATTTGGAACTTGGGATTTGGGATTTGGGATTTTTCATGCTGTCCCCCTCTAATCGTTCCGCCCTCCTCGCTATCGCTCGTGACGCCATCACCGCCGCGGCGAACGACCGACCCTTGCCTAAACTTGAACTCAGCGCCTTGCCGGACGCATTGCGCGAGACACGCGTCTGTTTCGTCACGCTTCACCATCGCGGCGAACTGCGCGGGTGCATCGGCGGGCTGGAAGCGCGGCAACCGCTGGCCCTTGACGTGCAGGAACACGCCGTCGGAGCGGCCACAAGCGACCCCCGCTTTCCACCCGTTTCGCCGAAGGAACTCGCACGCTTAAGCGTCGAAATTTCGGTGCTCACCACACCCGAACTCATCCCGCACAAAACGCCGCAAGAACTGCTGGCCGCACTGCGTCCGCGAGTGGACGGCGTGATTCTGCGCTCCGGCTACCGCCGCGCCACCTTTCTGCCGCAAGTGTGGGATAAAGTCCCCGACCCCGAAATTTTCATGGAAATGCTCAGCGAAAAAATGGGCGCCCACCCTAACGCCTGGCGTTCAGCGGACGTTGAAGTATTGCGGTATCAAGTTGAAATGTTCGAGGAAGAGTAATATGCGCCACGCCCTGTTGTTATCGCTTCTGCTGACGCTCTCCGCCTGCGTCAGTCCCGCTACGCGGGGCGCCGCCCCGCCCGCCCCGCAAGTCGCGCCGCCGCTGGTAATCACCGTCGTCGTCACGCCCACGCCAGGTAGGGGCGAGTCTGAAACCGGCCTCAAAACTCCCACACTCCCAAACCCCCAGACCTCCTCCTACCCTTCCCCCTTCCAAACCAACATCACCGCCGTCTATCAATCCTTCGAGCGCGGCTTCATGATCTATCTTTCAGATCGGCAAGCAGTGTGGGTGTTCATAAAATCCTACGCCGCCAACACCGGCGGCGCGCCCGTCGCCCCCAACTTCGGCGTGTGGGCTGGCTACGCCGACACCTTCAAAGAAGGCGACCCCGAAGACGATCCTTCCATCCTCGCCCCCGCCGGTTTTCTGCAACCGCACCGCGGTTTTGGCAAAGTGTGGCGCGAACATCCCGACGTGCGCGATGCGCTGGGTTGGGCCGGCGACTACGAGCGCCCGTACGCCGCCATCGTCACCGACTACTCCATCGGCTCCTTCGATGCCGTGGGCGCATACACCCCGCAATCGTTCATCCACACCGTCACCGCCGTTGACGGCTCGCTCGTGCATGTTGACGAAGCAGCCGGAGTTTGGACTCTGCCTTGATTTTTCACCGCAGTGCGCGAAGAGCGCAGAGAAAAATAGGGCCTCTCTGCGAACTCTGCGTTCTCTGCGGTTAAATAAATGCGAGACTGGAAATTAACCCAAGCCGATCCTCTGGCCTTACGCCTCGCCGCCGATGCGCGCTTTGGCCCGACCGATTACGCCGACGATCAAATCTGGGAACTGGCGCTGGCCGGCGGCGACCCGCCCGCAATGGCCCTCCGCACCACGTACGGCCTCCGCGCCCGCGACATGCGACTCTTCCCCGGCTTCCGCGAAGGCGAGACCGTCATCGCCGACCCCGACCAATTCGTATCGCCGCCGACCGTCCACGCCTTCACCGTCAACCGCATTCAACTTTCCTTCACGCCCCTCGGCGGCCTCTCCGTCCGCGCCGATTACTGGCTCCCCGACTCACATTCCGTCGCCGGGCAATTCACCCTCACCAACGAAAGCACCGCCGCGCGCGCCATCCGTTTCCGATTGAGCGCCGTGCTGAAGTCGCTCGACGGCGGAACCGTGATGGGGCCGACTCGATCCGGCGGCATTCAATTCCTGCAAGGGCAAACCGACAACCTCATCCCTGTCGTCGTCATGAACGGCGGGCAAGTGGCCGATCTCGGCCCCTGGCCGACGCTGGTTTGTCAACTCGATCTTTCTCCGGGCGAATCGCAAACGGTGCGCTGGGCGCAGGCCGCATGCCTCTCTGCCGAGG
>CAYYCF010000190.1:3486-5062 GCA_964470235.1 uncultured Anaerolineales bacterium
CGGCTTCATTGATTGGAAGCCAGGCCTCGCCGGTCAGCGCAACCGCGCCCTCTGCATTCCGCTCCTGGCCGCCATCGCCTGGACACTCTACGAATACACCGAAGACCGCGACTTCATCGCCGAAGTGTACGACGGCCTCAAGCGCTTCGTCACCGTTTGGTTCACCGAAAAATATGATCGCGATCAGGACGGCCTGCCTGAATGGAGTCACACCATTCAATCTGCTTTCGACGACTGCCCTTCGTTCGCGCGCTGGCAAAAATGGGGTCAAGCCGCCGACATCACCCTGTCCGAATCGCCCGACCTGGCCGCCTACCTTTACCGCGAGTGCCGCTCGTTGATCGCCATGGCGCAGTTGCTCGGCAACGCGGGCGACGCGCCGCCGTTGGCCGCCCGCGCCGAAATGATCCGTATCGCCGTCAATGCCATGTGGCGCGACGACACGGCCTCGTACCACTACGTTGACATTCAAACTCACGAATCCCCGCCTGGCTATGAATTGGCAAGGCTTGCGGGCCAAACCGCCAACGTATCCGCTGACGTAAACAAAAGATTCTCCCCCTCGGCCCGCATCCTCGTTCGCATCATTGGCAACCGCGACGCGCCCTCGCCTCAAGCAACGATTACCATTCACGGGCGCGGCCGGCGCGGGCGACATCGAATCGAATCATTGCCGGCGCGGCGCATGACGTGGTATTGGGGACTCGGCTCGGTGACAAGCGACAAGTTGTACGCCGAGGTGGAGAAAGTGGAAGTGACGGGAGCGCCGGAAGGTTGGGAGGTGATCATCGGCACGGTGGATTACACCCGGCAAGATCAAACACTGCTCCTGCCGCTCTGGGCCGGACTGCCAAAAGGAGATCGGCTGGCGGCATTAGTCCGCACCATCACCGACCCGGCTCGCTACTGGCGGCCCTTCGGCATCCCGAACTGCGCCGCGGCCGATCCGGCCTTCAAACCGGACAACCGCGAAGGCAGTGGCGGCGTGTGGATGATGTGGAACACGATGATCGGCGAGGGGCTGGCCGACAACGGCTATCGAAGCGAGGCCGCCGAATTGATCCGCCGCCTGATGGCGGCGATGATACACACGCTGAAAACCGAGAAGGCCTTCCGCGAAGCGTACAACTGCGATCAACTCGAAGGGCTGGGCGAGCGCGACTATCTGTGGGGCGTCGCGCCCGTGCATTTGTTTTTGCGAACCGTCGGCATTCGTATTATTTCTGATCGCAAAGTGTGGCTGGCCGGATACAACCCCTTCTCGTGGCCCGTCACCGTCCGCTGGCGCGGCGTGAGCGTGACAAAGGCGGGACAAACCAGTGTGATCAGGTTTCCCTCTGGGAAGGAAGTTGTGGTGAGCGAGGAGGGAGAGCAGATGGTGGAAGATATATGATTGACCCGCGTCTTGAAAATAAAGTTGTCCTTGTTACAGGAGCAAATCACGGCATCGGTGCGGCCATAGCCAGGGCTTTTGCCGCTCAAGGGGCAAAAGTGTTTATCACTTTTTACCGCGATACGTGCCGTTATTCGGAAGAAGAATTACAACAAGCAAAAACAAGCGGCATAGGCGGAGACG
>CAYYCF010000191.1:0-5055 GCA_964470235.1 uncultured Anaerolineales bacterium
ACGTAGATCACCGGATGGAGCGTTTCTTTGTTGCGGTTGAGATAGCGCACAAAGGAGCGAATGCCGCCTTCGAAGTGGAACGTCATCTCGCGATCACTGCGCTCGTCGGTCAATTGCAGAGTGACGCCGCGAGTCACGAACGACATTTCGCGGAAGCGCTGGACGAGCGTTTCAAATTTGTATTCGTTTTCGTCCTTGAAGATGGACACGTCGCGCTGGAACCTCACCGTCGTCCCGGTGCCGGTGGCTTTGCCGGTGGGTTTCACCGCCGCTTGCGGAATGCCGCGCTTGTACTGCTGATACCACAGCTTGCCGTCGCGCTTGACCCACACTTCGCACACGTCCGAGAGGGCATTGACCGCGCTGACGCCCACGCCGTGCAAACCGCCGGACACTTTGTAGCCGCCGCCGCCGAACTTGCCGCCGGCGTGCAATTTGGTCATCACCACTTGCACGGCGGAGACTTTTTCCGTCGGGTGTATGTCCACCGGAATGCCGCGCCCGTTGTCTTCCACCGTCACCGCGTTATCGCGGTGAATGGTTACTTTGATGTGATCGCACGATCCGGCCAGCGCCTCGTCAATGGAGTTGTCCACGACTTCGTAGATCAAATGGTGCAGGGCGCGGATGTCCGTGCCGCCGACGTACATGCCCGGCCGCCGGCGGACGGCTTCCAGCCCCTCCAACACTTGAATTTGACTTGCGCCGTAACCGGCGGTCTTACTGCTCTTTTCTGCCATAAACAATCTCCAAGATTTCGTCAACGAATTGAACCGCTTCGCGCGAATCGGATATTCTTTAAATCATCCGTTCAATCCGTTACATTCGTTGACGGCTTCCTGCCCCAATTACTTGAGCTGTGCGCCCCTCGTCGCCAGCAGCCACTCGCGCATCTCGATCCACCAGCGATAGCGGTCTTTATAGAACACAAACGTCGCAGCCACCAGCCCGGTGGACACAAACGCATGTCCCCCGATCCCGGCCAGGGTCAGCCACGAATCAGGCTTGGGCAGACTCCACACGTAGCCCAGCCCCCAGTTGATCAAGAAGATTACGATGAACAATCCCATCGCCGCCATCAAATTCCACTGCACCAAACGCGCGCTGTCCCAGATCGCGCCGAACACGCCGCGATCTTTCAACACCATGCCGTGCAAAGCGAAAGCGGCGTAAAGAAGCATCCACAACAGCACGGCATTCCAAACCGTCACGGCCAGCCCGATCAACAACGCCGCCAGGCCGCCGCCCGCCACCGCCGACAACAAGGCCGAGGCCAACACCTGCAGTAGGCCGACCGCCAGAACAAACGGCACGCTGATAAAGAAAGCAAGAATAACAAACAGAATCCCAAACGCCGCGAGCTTGGCCCAGTTGATAATGATGCGCCGCGCCACCTCGGCCGACGCCAGCTTCGGGTCCCGCAGGAGCGAGCCGATTAAACTGAAATAGGCCGCGCCGAGCAATAGGCCAAGCAGGAGACAAGCCAAAGTCAAAATGAGGAACAGTAGTTCATTATTGAGGAACAAAACAACCGGGCGGCCCCCAGGCAGCGCGTCCGGCAATTGCCCGGCCATCATGCTCGGCACGCCCAGGGGCGCGGTGCTCAAGAGATTAAACACGTTCGCGCGCTCGCCGACGGCTTTAAAGAACTCAACCGTCGTTCTCTGGTTTTCCGCGCTGGCGGTGTCGGGCGCAGGCACGCTGTTCAGCAAGTCAATCAGCTTCTGCATGATTGGATTGATGGACAGGCGCGGCCCCAGCCACAGGAACAGATCGAGCGCGGCGGGAAGCAGGATCAATCCGACATGAGAGGCAACGGTTTCAAAACCGCCCGTGAGTGATTCGATCACGCCTACCGGGGGATCGGGCGCTTTGCGAGGGGATGCGACCATATTTTCTGATTCTACCATGATACAATCTCTGCGTCGTCTTATTTGGAACACGGAACACGAATGACACGAATTTACGAATGGCACGAATGAAGAAAAGAGCCGGAAAAAGGAAATTCGTGATATTCGCCTATTCGTGTCATTCGTGATTACAGAGGCCAAGAGTTGGAACAATTCATCATCGAAGGCGGCCGCCCGCTCAACGGCACAGTGCGGCCATCGGGAAACAAAAACTCGGCGCTGCCCCTGTTAGCGGCGTGCATGCTCACCGACCAGCCGGTTGTTTTGCGAAACGTGCCCGCGATTCGCGACGTGTTGGCGATGCGAACACTGCTGTTAGATTTGGGCGCGACGATTGACGAGATCGAGCCCGGCACGCTCCGCATTCAAGCGGCATCACTGCGAAAAGCGGAACTCGACCCGGACTTGTGCAAAGCCATCCGCGCTTCGATTTTGCTCGCCGGGCCGCTGTTGGCGCGGCTGGGACACATCGAACTGCCCCCGCCCGGCGGCGACGTGATCGGGCGGCGGCGGCTGGACACGCATCTGCTGGCGCTTCAAGCGTTGGGCGCGGAAGTGGAATACAACGCCCGCCTTGACATGAGAACCCAGGGACTGCGCGGCGCGAACGTGATTTTGGACGAAGCCAGCGTGACCGCCACCGAGAACGCGCTCATGGCCGCCGTGCTGGCAAAAGGCACAACGCACATCCGCAACGCGGCCTCCGAGCCGCACGTTCAAGAGTTGTGCCACTTCCTCACCCGACTCGGCGCGCGCATCTCCGGCACGGGTTCCAATTCGCTGACGGTTGAAGGCGTGGACTCACTGCGCGGCGGCGAGTTCACCATCGGGCCGGATTATTTGGAAGTGGTAAGCTTCATCGGCGCAGCGGCAGTGACGGGCGGCGCGGTAAAAATTGAAAATGCCGGGCCGGAATATCTGGACATGATCGGGCTGGTGTTCAACCGGCTGGGCGTGCGCTGGGAGGCGCAGGGCGGCGATCTGATCGTGCCGCCGGATCAGTCACTCATGGTCACGCCCGATCTGGGCGGGGCCATTCCGGAAATTTCCGTCAACGTGTGGCCGGCCTTTCCCACCGACCTGATGAGCATTGCCATCGTGGTGGCGACGCAATCCGCCGGCACGGTGTTGTTTCACGACTGGATGTACCCCAGCCGGATGTTCTTCATTGACAAACTGGTGGGCATGGGCGCGCGAATCATTTTGTGCGACCCGCATCGCTGCCTGGTGCAAGGGCCAGGGCGGCTGCAGGCGGAAAAGATGGAAAGTCCCGACATCCGCGCCGGGATGAGTCTGTTGTTGGCCGCGCTGTGCGCCGAAGGCACGTCGGTTATCCGGAACATCGAGCAGATCGAGCGCGGCTACGAGCGCATTGATGAAAAGTTGAGAGGGCTGGGGGCGAAGATTGAAAGAGTGAAGGCGTGATCAGCTATCCATCATCTTAAAGAAAGCATCCACCACCGCCGGGTCAAAATACGTCCCGGCTTGCTCGCGCAGGTAATCGCGCACTTAGGCCTCGCTTCAACTCAGCCGGTAGGCCCGGTTTGAGCGCAAGGCGTCCCACACGTCCTCCACGGCCAAGATGCGCGCCGCCAGCGGAATCTGTTCGCCTTTGAGCCCGCACACGTAGCCCGTGCTGCCCCATTTTCTTGGTGGGAAAAGAGAGTGTCGAGCGCGAGGCGCAGGTAGGCAATGGGCGATAGCATGTCATAGTAATGATCAGATCCGAACGGTGCGCCGTTCAACGTGCGCCCAAGGTTGTCGGCTTTGCCGGCCTGCTCAATGTGCGCCTCGGCGCGGCATTTCAACAACTTTGAAAAAGCTCTAATCATTGACGCCCTTATTTCTGCGTGCTAGAATGCGCCGTGTAATTGGGCCGCTAGCTCAATGGTAGAGCAGGGGCCTTTTAAGCCCTTGGTTACAGGTTCGAGTCCTGTGCGGCTCACTGCCCGATTACCCATGTCGTCAGTGCAGGCGATGGGCCTTCCAACTTCTCGCTTACACCCAAAGGTGCGCGACATGTTGGGCAAGAATCGGGCGTTCTCAATCAGAGAACGCCCGAAGTCTTTTAGCCGCCCATCATCCCCGACATCGGCAAATATTCCGCCAGATACGAAAGTTGCACCGTCCGCGTGTAGCGCTCCACCTTTGGATATTGCTCCACCGCCCGCCCTCCTGCACCAGCCGCGACGGCACCCCCCGCTCCGTCGCCAACGTCGCGAACGTCCGCCGTAAGTCATGCGGCGAAAACTTGGTCAGCCCGGCCGACGCACCGAGATTGCGAAACACGCACCGCAACCCGCACGGCGTCAACGAATGCGCCACCTTCCCCGCCGCCACACTGGTGAACACCGTCGCCAACGCACACTCACCACGCACCGCCAACCACGTCGCCAGCAATGCCGCCGTCTCCGGCGTGAAGATACCGGCCTCCTCCTCACCGCCCTTGATCACCACTCGAAAGCAGTGACCGGCCAGATCAAGATCCACCAGGCGCAGCCGGCACACCTCGCTCGCCCGCAGACCCGTATCCACCATCAGCGCCACCAGCGCCACATTGCGCTTGCCCAACGGCGCGCTCGTGTCACACGAAGCCAACACCGCCCCCAACTGCTCAAAGGTCAACGACCGCTGCTTCCGAGACTTCACTCGCCGCACCGACAACCCGAGCGCCACCGACTTCTTGCCGCTCACCCAACCGAAAAACGAGCGCATCGCGCACGTCGCCATCTTCACCGACGAATCGCTCCACCGATCCAGAAAGCGGCGTTCAGCCAAATACTGATGTTAGATGCTTTTCCTTTGTTGGCCCTTTCTGACGTTGAGCGCCGCGCGCTGACTGCCGCCCGCGCCAACGGCGGGCGCATGACGCTGGCAACGCTCACGGCGGCCGGCTTGCACGAACGGCAAGCGCGGCGTTTGGTGGAGCAGTTTGCCGCGCGCGGCTGGGCGCGCAAGGACGCGATGCAAGCCAACGCGACCGTGCTGACCGAGGCCGCGCCAAAGGCGAATGATGAACGATGAAGGATGAAGGAGATGCTGACGATCAAGGAGATCGCCGCGTATCTGCGCCTCAACCCGGCAACGATTTACCGCATGGCCCAACTCGGCAAGATACCCGCCTTCCGCGTCGGGCGGCAGTGGC
>CAYYCF010000192.1:0-5036 GCA_964470235.1 uncultured Anaerolineales bacterium
AAGTACGTCGCCGCCATTGATCAAGGCACTACCAGCACGCGCTTCATGATCTTCGATCATGGCGGCCGAGTCATCGCCGTCGAACAAAAAGAGCACCGGCAGATTTACCCGCAGGCCGGCTGGGTGGAGCACGACCCGCTGGAAATTTGGGAGCGCACGCAAGAAGTGATCGGCGGCGCGCTGAGCAAGAGCGGGGTCATGCCAACCGACATTGCCGCCGTGGGCGTGACCAACCAGCGCGAAACGACGGTGGTGTGGGAAAAGGCCACCGGCAAACCGATCTACAACGCGCTGGTGTGGCAAGACACGCGCACTGCCGACATCTGCGCCGAACTTGCCAACCCTTCGACACGCTCAGGAGGGGAGCAGGATCGCTTTCGGGCTAAAACCGGCCTGCCGCTGGCGACGTATTTTTCAGGCCCCAAGCTCAAATGGATTCTGGACAACGTGCCTGGCGCGCGTGAACGTGCCTCGCGCGGCGAATTGCTGTTCGGCAACATTGACAGTTGGATTATCTGGAATCTGACCGGCGGCGTCCACGTCACCGACGTGTCCAACGCCAGCCGCACGATGTTGATGAATCTCAAAACGCTCGATTGGGACGGGAGCATTTTGAAAACGATGGACGTGCCGCGCGCCATGCTTCCGGCGATCAAGGCGTCGAGCGAAGTGTACGGGCGCGCGGCGGGGGCGCTGGCGGGCGTGCCGGTGGCGGGCGACCTGGGCGATCAACAGGCGGCGCTGTTCGGGCAAACGTGCTTCTCATCCGGAGAAGCGAAGAACACCTACGGCACCGGCTGCTTCATGTTGTTGAACACCGGCGCCTCGCCCGTTCAATCCAAAAACGGATTGCTCACCACCCTGGCCTACAAAATTGGAAATGAAAAAGCCGTGTACGCGCTCGAAGGTTCGATAGCGATCACCGGCGCGTTGGTGCAGTGGCTGCGCGACAATTTAGGGCTGATCGAAAAGTCCGCCGACGTGGAGAAGCTTGCGATCACGGTTGACGACAACGGCGGCATCTATTTCGTTCCGGCCTTCTCCGGTTTGTACGCGCCGTATTGGAAAGACAATGCGCGCGGCGTCATCGTCGGGTTGACGCGCTACGTGAACAAGGGGCACATCGCCAGGGCCGCGCTCGAAGCCACGGCGTATCAAACGCGCGAAGTGCTGGAGGCAATGAACAAAGATTCCGGCGTGAAGTTAACCGCGCTCAAAGTGGACGGCGGCATGGTTCACAACGATCTGCTTATGCAGTTCCAGGCCGACATCCTGGGCGTGCCGGTCATCCGCCCCACCGTCGCCGAAACCACCTCGCTGGGCGCGGCCTACGCCGCCGGGCTGGCCGTGGGCTTCTGGCAAAAAGTTGACGATTTGCGCGCCAACTGGGGCCAGGATAAAGAATGGCGTCCGGCGATGGACGGCGAACGGCGCAGCCAGTTGTACAAAGGCTGGCGGAAAGCGGTGAAGAGGACGTTCAATTGGGTTGAATAATCTTGTCTTTTGCATACAATTGGCCGCATTGTGCTAATCCAAATCAAATCACGAATAGCACGAATGGACGAATGAACGTGAATATTTCAAGAAATTCGCGGCATTCGTCCATTCGAGTCATTCGTGATAAAGAATTATGAAACGGACTCTATCAATCCTCCTCGCGCTCGCCATCATTCTCTCGACCTTTCCTGTTCATTCTGCGGCGGCGCAAGGGCAAACGTATACCGTGCAAGCGGGCGACAATCTGTATCGCATCGCGTTGAAATTCGGAACGACCGTCGCCGCGATACAAGCCGCTAACGGATTGACCACGACGGTAGTAATAATCGGCCAGGTGTTGATCATCCCTGGCGGCAGTTCGAGCGCCGCTCCGGCGCCCGCCTCCGTCGCGGCGGCCAGCAACCCCGGAACGTACACCGTGCAATCGGGCGACAACCTGTATCGCATTGCCATAAAGTTCGACACGACGGTTGCCGCCATTCAAGCTGCGAACAACATGACGACGACCACTGTCAGAATCGGGCAAGTGCTGACGATTCCTGGAGCGAGCGGCAGCAGCTCGCCTGCGCCGACGGCGACTCCGGCCGCCGTTGCCAGTGTTCCAGGAACGTACACCGTGCAATCGGGCGACAACCTCTTCCGCATTGCGTTGAAATTCGGAACGAGTGTCGCCGCGATTCAGGCCGCCAACGGAATGAGTTCGACCACGACTGTGAGAGTGGGGCAGGTGTTGACGATTCCGGGCGGCAGTTCAACTTCAAGTTCGTCTTCCTCGTCGCCGACGGCTACGCCCAGACCCTCCACGTCGAGCGCGACGACGACCGGCTTCGAACTCGGCGGGCAGGTGGCCGGATTCTCGCGCCCCGATCTGATGACTTACGCCGGTATGGTTTGGGTCAAGCGGCAGGTGCAGTGGAATCCTGGCGACGCCGCTACCGGCCAATTCGGGGTAATCACCGATGCGCACGGCAAGGGTTTCAAGATTCTGTTGAGCGTGAAAGGCAATCCGGACAACACGACTTCCGACAAGTTCGCCTCGTATGCCGCATTCGTCGGCGACTTGGCCGGCGCGGGCGCGGACGGTATCGAAGTGTGGAACGAGATGAACATTGATCGCGAGTGGAAGGCGGGATCGATCAGCCCCTCGGCTTACGTGCCGCTCTTGCAGCAAGCGTACAACGCCATCAAAGCGAAGAACCCCGGCACGCTGGTGGTCTCCGGCGCGCCCGCGCCCACCGGCTACTACGGCGGTTGCTCCGGCGCAGGGTGCGACGACGCCCTGTACATTCAAGGCATGGTGAACGCCGGCGCGTTGAATTACATGGACTGCCTGGGCATTCACTACAACGAAGGCGTGGTCTCGCCGACGCAAACCAGCGGCGACCCGCGCGGCAACCCCAACCATTACACGCGCTACTACCAAACGATGGTGGACACGTATTGGAACGCCGAGGGCGGCAAGAAGAAGTTGTGTTTTACCGAGTTGGGATATCTTTCCGGCCAGGAATGGGGAAGCCTGCCGGGCGGCTTTTCGTGGAAGCCGCCGTTTAACCTTACCGTCGCCGAACAGGCGCAATATCTGGCCGATGCGACCCGCCTCTCGCGCGATCAGGGCAAGGTGCGCTTGATGATCATCTTCAACGTGGACTTCACCGTGTTCACCGACGACCCGCAAGCCGGATACGCCATGATCCGACCCGGCGGCAGTTGCCCGGCGTGCGACGCCGTGCGCGCCGTCACCGGGGGCCGATAGCGCCAACGCAATCTATCCCAAGAGAATTTGCACCGCGAAGGCGCGAAGGACGCAAAGATCGAAGCACACTTCGCGTTCTTTGCGTCTTAGCGGTTAATTAGAGTGTGTCATGAATATCTTGATCAAGAACGTTGCCGCCATCACTCTCGACTCGAAGGGAACGATCCTGCGCGGGACGAACATCGCCGTCGAGGGGCGGACGATCTGCGCCGTCGGCGATGCGCCGCCGGACTTCAAGCCGGATGAAATCATTGACGGCTACAACCACGTTGCCGTCCCGGCGTTTTACAACGCGCATTGCCACTCGCCGATGACGTTTGAGCGCGGTTGGGCCGAAGACCTGCCGCTTGACCGCTGGTTCAACGAGCGCATCTGGGTAGCCGAGTCGGCGCTCACTTCCGACGACGTGTATTGGGGCGCGGCGCTGGCGGCGTGTGAAATGATCCGCTCCGGTTGCGCCGCCTTCAACGATCACTACTTCTACATGGATCGAGTGGCGGAAGTCGTGGATCAGTCGGGGATGAAGGCGGCGTTGACTTGGTGTCAGTTCGGCATCGGCGCGGACAAAGAGGTGGGCGCGGACTTGGCCGGGACGCTGGCCTTTGTGGATCGCTGGCAGGGGAAGGGCGGGGGGCGCATCCGCACGATTCTAGGGCCGCACTCGCCGTACGTCTGCCCGCCGGAGTTTCTGCGCGAGATGAGCGCGCTGGCTCGCGAACACGACGTGCCGCTGCACATTCATCTTTCAGAATCGCCGGAGCAAATGGAGAACTCGCTCAAAGCGCACGGGCGCACCCCGACGGCGCATCTCGAAGCGTGCGGCGTGTTCGACGTGCCGTGCATTGCCGCGCACGCGCTCTACCTCACCGAAGACGACATTCAGATTCTTGCGCGGCATCACGTCACAGTGGCGCACTGCCCGATCACGTACATGAAATTGGCGATGGGCGTGAACGATCTTTCGAAGGTGATGGCGGCGGGAGTGAATGTCGCCATTGGCACCGACGGGCCGGGATCGAACAGCGATATGGATATGAAAGCGGCGATCCGATTCACGCCGCTTCTGCAAAAATATCAAACGCGAAACGCGGAAGTTCTGCCAGGCGACGTGCCGCTGCGCATGGCGACGGCCAACGGCGCGCAGGCGATGGGCTTCTCCGACTCCGGCTCGCTCGAAGTTGGCCGCGCCGCCGACATTGCGCTGTTCGACTTTGACAAGCCGCATCTCTACCCGCGACACGATCTCGTCGCCAACCTGGTTCACTCGGCCAAAGGCAGTGACGTGACTCATGTTATTGCCGACGGCAAGTTAATTTATCGCGACGGCGAATTGCTCACACTGGACGAAGAAAAAATCATGGCCGAAGCCGAGCGCCGCGCCAAACGGATGGTGAGTCAGAATATGAAAATGGTGAGGGAGTATGCGGGGTGACGGGCGGTTTGTCCACTTTGCACAAACCCGCCGCGAATCTTTTTTGTTGACAGCCTTCTCGTTTGGGATGTACCATAGCCCCTGACAACTCAATACCAACACACTGTTGATTACCCACATCTCGGTGTAGCCGGGGCATCTTGCCCCGGCCTGCCGGGCGAGACGCCCTTGCTACTCGCTTATGGGTAATCACCAGCAACACACACTCTTATCCAGAGAGGCGGAGGGACCGGCCCTGTGAAGCCTCGGCAACCGGGTGTAGTTGTGTAGTCGGGCAGTCGTGTAGTCGGGTGGTCAGATAGTTGCGTAGTTGCAGACTATCCGACTACTGGACTATCAGACTATCAGACTATC
>CAYYCF010000193.1:0-5009 GCA_964470235.1 uncultured Anaerolineales bacterium
CGCTATCGGGCTGACCCTGACCGTGCCAATCACCTCGGTTGAAAAGCCGCTGATAAAGGTAAAATCCTCCCATGCGAATCGAACGCCACCGCCCGCGCCGCCGCCCCGCCGGCCCCGGCGCGCTGTTCAAATTCATCCTACTCATCGCCGCCGTCGCCGCCCTCACGCTGGCCGGATTGTCCGCCCTCGTCATTTTGCGCGGTGGGCTGGTCACGGCGGACATTGGCGAACCGGCCACCGGTCTCAACCCGGTAGAACGCGCCGCCCTCTCGGCCTACCTCACCGCTAACCGCAACGCGCTGAACACGCCGGCCAGCGCCGACGCCGCGCCGATTCAATTTGCCGTCGAGCCTGGCGAAAACGCGAACACCGTCGCCGCGCGCCTGGCCGAAATGGGACTCGTGCGCGACGCAAATTTGTTGAAACGCTACATGCGCTACAAGGGATTGGACGATCAGATCGAAGCGGGGAATTTTTCGCTCAACGCCGCGATGACGATCCCGGCCATCGCCGAAGCCCTCACCGACGCCGCCCCCGACGAAGTGAGCGCGCGTTTGTGGGAGGGCTGGCGGCTCGAGCAAGCCGCCGACTCGCTCGCCGCGCAGCCGCACCTAAACGTGGATCGCGAAGAGTTCTTGCGCCTGACGGGCGCTGGCCGCCCGCGCCCCGGCAGTTACTCTTTCCTCGGCGACCTTCCCGATTCGGCCTCGCTCGAAGGCTTCCTCTACCCCGACACCTATCGCTTTCTGCCCGGCGCCTCCACCGCCGAAGTGCTCAATCGAATCCTCTCCCAATTCGAGTCGCAAGTGACCACGCAACTGCGGACCGACGCGGCGGCGCAGGGGCTGACTCTCTATCAAGTGATCACGCTCGCCTCCATCGTCGAGCGTGAAGCCGTGCACGACGACGAGCGCCCCGTCATCGCCAGCGTCTATTTGAACCGGCTTCACATCGGCATGAAACTCGACGCCGACCCGACCGCGCAATACGCCATCGCCACGCCCGACAATTGGTGGCCGCCGTTGAATTTTGATCCGCGCACGGTTGACGATCCGTACAACACCTACGTTTATTCCGGCCTGCCTCCAGGCCCCATCGCCAGTCCCGGCCTCAACTCCATCCGCGCCGTCATCTATCCGGCCGCCAGCGGCTACTTCTACTTCCGCGCCAAGTGCGACGGCAGTCAATATCACAATTTTTCGGTAACTTACGAAGAGCATCTTGGCTATGGATGCCCCTAAAAAAAATCCCAAATCCCAACTTCCAAATCCCAATTCGGGGGCCTTCGTGCAATTCGTGGCCGCATTTGGGATTTGGGTTTTGGGGCTTGGGATTTCCTCTTGCGCTCCCTCCACCCGCCCCACCGTCAAAGTCGGACTCATCGCGCCATTTGAGGGCCGCTACCGCGAAATCGGCGACGAGGTGATCTACTCCGCGCGTTTGGCCGTGCGTGAAGCCAACGCCAGCGGCGGCCTCGGTGGATACTCGGTTGAATTGATGGCCCTCGACGACGACGGCGATCCGGCGCAGGCCGCAGAGCAAGCGCGCAAACTGGCGACCGATCCGCAAGTCGTCGGCGTCATCGGGGATTGGCTCGACTCGACGACCGTCGCCGCCGCGCCGGTGCTGGATGAAGCCGGCATCCCGTTTCTGGCCACCACCATCGCCGCCGATCTTCCCGCCACTTCCTTTCGCTTGTGGCTCACAAGCTCCGCCTACCTCGCCGCCGCCCCCGACTCGCTCCACTGCCCCCTCCCCTGCGACAACCTCGAAGACCTTGACTGGCTCGATTCCGCATTCCGCATTCCGCATTCCACAATCCTCGGCCCTCCCCTCTGGGGACTCCGCCAATTCCCCCGCCTCGCCCCGGACGCCGCCGAAGGAATCTACTTCATCGCTCCCGCTCCTCTTCCCGCCGACTCTGCCGACCCGACATTCGCCGACCGCTATCGCGCCGTGTCTCCCGGAGTCGAACCGCGCTTCCTCGCCGCCCTGGCCTACGATGCGGCGAAGATTCTATTCGGCGCGATTGAGCGCGACGCGCAGGCGGGCGGCGAACCGACTCGCGCCGGAGTGGCCGCCGCCCTGGCCACCACGGATTATTCCGGCCTCAGCGGGCGATTCATGTTCGACGCCGATCACAATTGGGCCGAAGCGGCGGGATGGGTGTATCAGTGGCACGATGGAGCCATAACTCCGCCGTAAAGACAAGGTAGCGTATAATTCAAGCAGGAGTATCAGCCATGACTTCAATCACCATCACAGCCGACGAAAACCTCATGGCGGCATTGCAGTCCATTGCCGAAAAGAAAGCGACGAGCGTGGAAACAGTGGCGCGGGAGGCATTGACAACTTACGCGCGCTCGCACCCTGTAGGGAAACGCGCGTATTCTTTTATTGGCATCGGGCGAAGCGGCAAAGGCAGAATCTCCAGGGAGATGGAGGCAACGCTGGAGCAAGCGGCAAATCGCCGTGAAGGTTGGAGCCTGCGCTGATGACAGCTCTCTTGGACACTGGCCTACTGCTGGCCGTGTTGGACGCCAGCGACGATCTCCATGAAATCTGTTTGTTTAGGCCTCAACACTGCGCGGTCTTTGAAATCTCGCCGTAAATGGCTGGCAAGCAACAGGCAAACATGGAACGTGTCGTCGTCACCGGGATGGGAATTGCGAGTCCGCTGGGTTGCACCCTTGCCGGCTTTTGGGCCGGGTTGCTCGAAGGCCGTTCCGGCATTGTGGAATTACAGGACGAACTGATCGCCAAACAGCGGAGCCACATTGGCGGCGTGGTCAACGGCTTCGACGCGGTGGAATACTTCGGGCGGAAAGATGCCCACCGCATGAGCCGCTCGTCGCACCTGGCTATCGTGGCCGCCGACCAGGCCGTCGCCCAGGCCGAGCTCAACGACGGGATCGTGGACAAGCAGGAAGTCGGAGTCTTGGTCAGCAGTTCCAACGGCGGCTACGCCGCCAGCGATCCCTTCTTCCGCGACTTTTATCTCCGGAATGCGTCCAGCCCGTTCGTGATTCCCGTTTCGATGAACGTCGGACCCTCTTCCAATCTCTCAATCAAATACGGGTTTCGCGGGCCGCTGATCAACCTGGACGCGGCCTGCTCGTCGGCGGCGCACGCCATCGGCTACAGCTATTATTTGATTCGCTCCGGACAATTGGACGTGGCGATCACCGGCGCGGCGGACACCCCGCTGGCCCCGGCGGTAGTGGCGGCCTGGTGCGCTCTGCGCGCCCTCTCCGAACGCAACGATGGCCCGGCGCAAGCCTGCCGCCCCTTCAGCGCCGACCGCGACGGCATGGTGCTGGGCGAAGGCGCGGGGGTGCTGATTCTAGAATCGGAATCATCGGCCCTCCGGCGCGGCCGGCCCATTCTCGCGGAAGTGATCGGGTACGGCGCCAGCGGCGACGGCCATCACCTGACTCAACCCAGCAAAGACGGCCCGGTGCGCGCTATGCGCAAAGCATTGGCCAGCGCGGCGCTGTCGCCCGACGATATTGACTACATCAACGCGCACGGCACCGGCACGCAGTGGAACGACAAAAATGAAACGGCGGCCATCAAAGAAGTGTTCGGCGAGCGCGCGCGCGAAATTCCGGTGGTATCGAACAAAGCCGCGCTCGGACACTCCATCGCCGCCAGCGGCGCGCTGGAATTGATCGGTTGTATCCTGTCACTGCGCGATCAGGTTCTGCCGCCGACGATCAACTACACCACGCCCGATCCCGAATGCGATCTCGATTACGTCACCGAAGGCCGCCGCCCGCACACTACCCGCACGATCATGAGTAATTCGTTTGCCTTTGGCGGGAGCAACGGGGTGCTGGTGGTGAGGAAATATGAACGGTGAGAATTACCGTACTGGCGGCCGGCTCTCGGGGTGACATCCAGCCCTATCTTGCCCTGGCCGTCGGCCTCAAGCATGCCGGGCACGTGGTGCGGTTCGCCGCCAATTTGAACTTTGAGTCGTTGGCGGCGGCCTACGGCCTCGAGTTCTTCCCCCTGCAAGTCGATTCATTTGCGCTCACCCGCGAGCCTGAAACTCAGCACTGGCTGGCCTCCCGCAGTCTGCCGGAATTGATCTGGCGCAGTCGCCGCGTCGTCGGGCCGATCATGGGCCGGTTTCTGGCAGATGCCTGGCAAGCCTGTCAGGGCGCAGACGCGATGATCTACCACACGTACACTATCCCGACGGCTTACGTCATCGGGCAACGGCTTGGCATCCCCTGCCTGCCGGCCAGTGTGAACCCCCTGCCCACCCGCGCTCACCCCTCCCTGCCCCTTGAACTCAAAGCGTCACTCGGCTCGCCGCTCAACCTGCTCACCCATCTGGTCGAACAACAGATCACTTGGGGAGTCTACCGGGGTTCGGCCCGCGCCTTCTTCGGTGATGGGCGAGGGATTCCGATCCGCGCTCCGTATTTTCTGTGGCGCGAGGAACGGCGGCCCGTCGTCTGCTGTTACAGCCGTCACGTGCTTCCTGTACCGCCGGACCTGCCGGATCACATTCATATCACCGGATACTGGTTTCTGGAGTCGCCCGAAAACTGGCAGCCCGATTCTGCTTTACTGCGGTTTCTTGAGAGTGGTCCCGCGCCGGTCTACATCGGCTTTGGCAGTATCGGGAACCCGGCGCGGACGCACGAGACAACGCAGATGGTGCTCGACGCGCTGGCGCGGTCGGGTCAGAGGGGCTTGCTGGAGCCGGGGTGGAGCGGGCTGGGGCGGGGAACGGCGCTGTCCGATTCCGTCTTCGTGTTGGATTCCGCTCCACATCGCTGGCTGTTTCCGCGCATGGCCGCCATCGTGCATCACGGCGGTGTTGGCACCACTGCCGCCGCGCTGCGGGCAGGCGTGCCGACCCTGGCGGTGCCGCATTTTACCGACACCCACTTCTGGGGCCGCCGGGTGGCCGCGCTCGGGGCCGGGCCGCCGCCCATTCCCCGCCGCCAACTCACAGCCGAACGACTGGCGCGGGCCATCGCGGAGGCCGTCGG
>CAYYCF010000194.1:0-4977 GCA_964470235.1 uncultured Anaerolineales bacterium
GCGCTGGGCCTCAAGGGGTGCGTTTCCGGTTTGGCTTGCGGGTCGGGGCGTTCGGCGTGTTGAGGCACGGGGGCGGCCACGAGGGGCGCCCCTACAACCTGGGGCGCGTCCAAAAACAGCATCTCCTTGCGGAATCTATCTTGGTCTTTCAATTGCAAATCGTAAATTTCCCCGTATAGCCCGCCTTCGGCTAACAGCGCCTCGTGCGTCCCGCGCTGGACAATGCGCCCGTCGTCCAGCACCAAAATGAGATCGGCGCGTTTGACGGTGGAGAGCCGTTGGGCGATGACAAAGGTCGTGCGGCCTTGCATGAGTTCCGCCAGCGCTTGTTGGATCAGGAACTCGGTTTGCGTGTCCACGCTGGAAGTTGAATCGTCGAGAATGAGAATGCGCGGATCCATCAGCAGGGCGCGGGCGATGGCAATGCGCTGGCGCTGGCCGCCGGAGAGGGTGACGCCGCGTTCGCCGACGACGGTGTCGTATCCCTCCGGAAATTCCAAAATAAAATCGTGCGCGCGCGCGGCTTTGGCGGCGGCGATCACTTCTTCCTCGGCGGCGTTGGCCCGGCCGTAGGCGATGTTTTCGCGCAGGCTGACCGAGAACAACAGCGACGTTTGCAGGACGATGCCGATCTGCGAGCGCAGGGATTTCAATTCGACGGCGCGCACGTCATGGCCGTCCACGCACACTTGCCCGGCAGTCGGGTCGTAGAAGCGCGGGATAAGATTGATCAAACTGGTCTTGCCGCTTCCGGTCGGGCCGATGAGAGCAATCACTTGATTGGGACGGGCTTCGAACGAAACATCGTGCAGGGCGCGCCGCTCGCCCCGATAGGAGAAGGAAACGGAGTCGAAGGCGACGCGGCCGGTAAGCGTGGGCAGTTGGATAGCGTCCGGCGGCGAGGTGATCTCTTCCGGTAGATCGAGAATCTCAAAAATGCGTTGCCCGCCGGCCACGGCCTCGCTGGCCGAGTTCACGATAAACGCCAATTGTTGCACTGGCGCGGCCAGCAAAAGCAAGTAGGCGTTGAAGGCCACCAACTCGCCCAGCGTCAGCACGCCGGCAATCGCCATGCGCCCGCCGAACCAAAGAATGAGCGCCGTGGAGACCATCACCAGCACAGTCATCGTCGGCATGAACATGCCCCAGGTGCTTACGATGTGGACGCGCGCGTGATAAAGCCTGCGGTTTGAGGCGGAGAATTTTTCTTTTTCAAATTCGCCGCGCGCGAAAGCGCGGACGACTTGGACGCCCGACAAGTTTTCCTGCACGGCCGCCGACAGGTCGCCCAACGCTTGATCCACGCGCAAAAACAAGGGGCCGAGGAGGATGCCCAGGGTGTACGTTACGGCGGCCAGCGCGATCAACGGCACGATGCCGATGAGCGTGAGCGTGATGTTCTCGCGGAAGAGCAAGACCACAACGCCGCCGAACAACAGCGCGACGTTGAGCAATTCCACTGCGCCCTGGCCGACGAACCGCGTCAGCGAACTAACATCCTCAGTGCAGCGGCTCATTAATTGGCCGGTCTGGGTGTGGTCGTGGTAACCGAACGACAACCGTTGAATCTTGTCGTAAAGCGCGTTGCGATAATCAAAGCCCGTGCGATTGATCAGCCACTCGCCGAGGTAGCGCTTGAAGAAGTTGAAGACGGCGCGGCCGAGTCCCACGACGACAATGGTCAATCCGGCAGAAAGTATCGCCGCCGGATCGCCTCTCACCAGTCCGTTGTCTATCACCGAGCGGATGATCGAGGGCGTGACGAGTGAGGCGGCGGTGACGATCAAGATGCTGGTCGTCAGGGCCGTGAGCTGCCAAAGGTAGGGACGGAGGGAAGTGAGCAGGCGCAGGATGATTTTCATCGGTTGGGCAAGGGTAGACTTTACCAGCTTATTTCCTTTCGCGGGCCGCCCTTGACAAATCGGGTTGTTATGCTATACTCCCCTACAGTATAAGGTTCAACAAGGGGATCGGGCCATGAAAGTTCAAAGCTCCACCGTCAAAGAGGATTTGCAGAAGCGTCTGCGCCGGATCGAGGGGCAAGTGCGCGGGGTGCAGAAGATGCTCGACGAAGACCGCGACTGCCACGAGATTGTCCAGCAGTTGGCGGCCATTCGCTCGGCCGTGCACGGGGCCAGCTTGATCTTCATGCGCGAATATGCTTCCGACTGTTTAATGAACGTGAACGCCGCCAACGAATCCATGCGCGAAACGCTCGTGGACGACCTGATCGGTCTAATCGGCAAGGCGCAATAGCGCGAAGGAGACTCAATACGCAAATGGGCAAGTATGATAAAACGGCAAAGGTTGTGTGGGAGGGGAAGGGTTTGGCCTTCAAAGCCACCGGCGGATCGGGATTCACTCTCCGCTTGGATAACCCCTCCGGCCCCAACGCCGCCAGCCCGATGGAGCTGGTGGCGATGGCCTCCGCCGGTTGCACTGCCGCCGACGTGATCGACATCCTGCGCAAGAAGCGCCAAAACGTGACCGGCTTTGAAGTCAACGTCGTCGGCGTGCGCACCGGCGAGCACCCGATGGTTTATACCGAGATAGACCTCGAATATGTCGTGCGCGGGCGGGAGATCGATCCGAAGGCAGTAGAGCGCTCCATAGAGCTGTCGCTCACCAAATATTGCTCGGTCAATCTCATGCTCCGGCACACTGCGAAGATCAACAGCCATTACCGGATCGAAGAAGAAGAGCCCGAAACGGTGGCGGCGTAATCATTATCACGGGCCAACGGCCCGAAATGGAGAACAAAAAATGGCAGAACCAATTCATGTTACGGATGCGGCTTTCGAGAAGACCGTGTTGAAATCCACCACTCCGGTGGTTGTGGATTTCTGGGCGCCGTGGTGCGGCCCGTGCCGCCAAGTGGCGCCCGTCCTCGAAGCGCTGGCGGCGGAATACGACGGCAAAATGATCGTCGCCAAAGTGAACACGGACGACAACCCGGAATGGGCGATGAAATACGGGGTGCAAGGCATCCCCACGATGTTGTTCGTCCGCGACGGACAGATCGTCGACCGCATGGTGGGCGCCGGCCCGTACCCGATGATTAAGGCCCGCCTCGAGAAACTTCTGGCCGCAGCTCCCGCTCCGGCGGTGTAAGACAGCGTTTCAAACAGAAAAGAGCCGGACGATGGTTCGGCTCTTTTTGATTTTACGCGGCTGTTAGTGATATGCCAGCGAGATTAGTCGTTCCACCTCCGGTACAATCCTCTCCCAATCGTATTTCCTCACGAACGCATAGCCTGCCTCTTCCATCGCGCCCCGTTTCGTGCCGTCGCATAGCAGCGCGATGGCGGCTTGAGCGAAATCGTGTGCGCTGTCGGCGATCATCAACTCGCGTCCACTCTGCACGGCAAAACCTTCCGCGCCAATAGTAGTTGAAACGATAGCGCGGCGAAGCGCCATGGCTTCCAGTAATTTGAAGCGCGTGCCGCCGCCCATGCGAAGCGGCGCGACGTAAACGGTGGCGCGGGCGATGTAGGGCCGCGCGTCATCTACAGCGCCGGTGACGATTATGCCGTCGAGTTTTCGCAATTCCATTACGGCTGCCGTCGGCTTTTGGCCGACGATCACAAATTCCACGTTCGGCAGTTCGCGCCGGACGAGGGGGAAGATTTCTGCGGCGAACCAAGTCACGGCGTCTACGTTGGGGCGGTAGTCCATCTTGCCGGTGAAGACAAGCGACCTAACCCCACCCGGCGCTTCGCGCCACCCTTCCCTTCCCTGAAGGGAAGGGGCGGGGCGGGGTGGGGTTGGGTCCCCATACTCCGAAACAAAAATCCCGTTCGGAACAATCACCGGCTGTAACGTCGGCGCGAGCGCGCGCAGGGCGGCAGCATCTTCGGCGGAAACACAGGTGACGTGATCGGCGCGGCGGCAGACGCCGGCCTCGAAGCGGGCGAGTCGGCGCGATTGAACGAGGGAATACAGCGCGGCCAGCCAGCGGCGCGGCGAGCGGGCGTCGTTTTCAAATGCGCGGCGCTGGAGAACGGTTTCGGCGTTGTGGGCATCGAACACAATGCGGAATGCGGAATGCGGAATGCGGAATAGAAATGGCGCAAGCTCCAGACCCTCGCAGAATACGGCATCGAATTTTTGTGAGGCCAACAGCCATGCTAGCCGTTCGGCGAAAGCGGGCGATGACAGCCGCTGGGCGAGATCGGGCAGGGGGGAGAGGAAAAGGTCGCGGAGGCGATCTGCGGCGCGGCGGCTCGGGGGCAGCACGGTTTCAATGTGAACGCACGCGGCGCGGAGTTCGGGCGTGATCGATTCGCTTTCATCGGCAAACGTCAACAGGGTAATCGCATGCCGCGCGCTTTCGGCGAGACTCTTGATCAGGCCCCAGTTGCGAATGGCCGTGCCCTGCCGGGGCGGGTGGGGGAGCTGTGGGGTGAGGAAGAGGAGATTCATGAATGACGAATGATGATTGCGGAATGCGGAATGATGAATGGCGACTGAAATATTCATCATTCATCATTCATCATTTAGGACTTTCCGATAAACAGCCAGTGTTTCTTTCGCGCACTTCTGCCACGAAAAATCCTTGACGCGCTCGCGTCCTCGTGCGATGAGCGATTCGCGGAAAGCCGTGTCGTCAAGCACGCGCCGGATTGCATGCGCAATGCTGGCCGGGTCGTCGGGGTCACACAGCGCGGCGGCGTCGGCGGCAATCTCGGGCAGAGAGGCGCGGTCGGAAATGATAACAGGCGTGCCGCAGGCAAACGCTTCCAGCACCGGCAAGCCAAAACCTTCGTAGTGTGAAGGCAGGGCCAAGACGGATGCGCCGTGATACAGCGCCGGAAGATCGGCGGCGGCGAAGTCTTGAAGAAAAATAACGCGGGAGATGAGATTGAGATCGCGAACGATTTTGAGAACATCGTCAAACAACCAGCCCTTGTTTCCGGCGATGACCAGCGGCGGCGAGTCGGGCGGCAAGATCGCGTAGGCAGTTATTAAACCAACTAT